>DAOVCL010000128.1 GCA_030670005.1 Candidatus Zixiibacteriota bacterium
GATGCTTTCATCACCAAGCTTTCACCCTCAGGAAGCTCGCTCATCTATAGCACCTACCTCGGCGGGAGCGCCTGGGATGAGAGCTGGGGCATAGCGGTCGACGGCTCCGGGAATGCCTATATTATGGGAAGGACATATTCCACTGACTTCCCAACTCTCAATCCCTACCAGGGAGACCAGGACCTCACTGATGCTTTTGTGGCTAAGTTTTCAGATGGTGGAAATCAACCTCCAACTGCGCTCATTGATGCCATAAGTCCAAATCCTGCAGAGGAAGGAGACACAATTACCTTCTCTGGTCACGGAACCGACACAGACGGATCAATTGTTGGCTATTACTGGAATTCCAGTAGTATTGGTTCATTAAGTACAGACTCATCATTTAGTACATGTAGTTTATCGGTTGGAACAGATACTATCTACTTTAGGGTACAAGACGATGATAGCGTTTGGTCTGAAGAAGTTTCAGAAATTGTCGTTATACAGGCAGGAGTAGAAGACGAAGGGTGGTTATCTTTGCCGGATAAATTTTCTCTTGCTCAGAACTATCCTAATCCCTTCAACCCGATTACCCAGATTAAGTATGCCCTGCCAAAGGATTGTCGGGTCAAGCTCACCATCTACAACATCCTTGGCCAGAAAGTGGCAACTCTGGTCGATGGCAACCAGAAAGCCGGACACAAGACCGCCAGGTGGGATGCGGGTTCTCTCTCCAGTGGCATCTACTTCTACAGGCTTAAGGCTGGGGATTTTGTGCAGACGAGGAAGATGGTTCTGCTTAAGTAGCTCTGAGAAAAATCAAGTAGCTCCAAAAGCAAGGAGAAAACCCTTGCTTTTTGTATTACTGGAGGCTAAATTAAAGTGTTTTGGTTCGACTTCACTCTATACGAAGACATCCTTAGACAATCCCACACATAAACCAGACAGGAGGTATTAGCATGAAAACATTTATCTTTCTCATCGTTATCCCGAGCCTCATTATAGGTTGTGGCAAGGAGCCTACAAAAGAAGAGATTGCACGGGACGGGAGGATTAAAGTCGAGGCCTTCGATACTCCACCGCCGGTGGGGCTGGAGCGGATAGACCTCACTATTACAGAAGTAAGTGTGCATAAATCAGGAGGAGGATGGATCACAGTAGATGAACCTAACGTTACTTATAACTTCCTGGAACTTATCAATGGTGTAACAGCAGTACTTGTGGATGATACCCTTGAACCGGGACATTATACTCAGATGCGACTCGTAGTTGCTGACACGAATGAGGTGGTAGTAGAGGGTGAAACCTATCCTTTATTTGTTCCAAGTGGCGAAGAGACAGGAGTTAAGCTCAATCTGAACTTCACTGTGGAAGAGGATGAATTAATTGAGATTTATGCAGATTTTGATGCTTCTAAATCAATTAAATGGGTGCCGGGGCTCGGACAGTATCGGATGCATCCCACATTCAAAGCATTCAAGAAAGTCCTTTCTGGAACTGTAGCTGGGAGTGTACAAGATACGGCTGGAGTAGGCATAGCCAATGCACTTGTTGAGGCTATAACCTCAAACGATACCACTGCCACTGTAACTAACAGTGCCGGAGCATACAAGTTCATACTCCTAGAAGGTATCTATGATCTTAAGGCTTCAGCAGAAGGATATACTACAGCAGATACCGTTTATAATGGAATAGAAGTAAACGCTGGTGTCAATTTAACGGGTTATAACTTTATTCTTCGACAATAAACGCTAACACAAACAGAAGAGGTGGGTTTTATTAGTGACAACTTCCTCTTACACTCTTCAAAACACTTCGTTTCACCTTACCCAAATTGCCTATGGTCGCTTCTTCTAGCCATTAAATTAGGATTAGGGCTATATAATCCGAAAGCAGAAAATACCCATGAGATGAAAGCTGAAAGGAAACTTACATGTTTAAATCCCTAACAGTAGTGCTTTCTCTTCTGTGTTGTATCCCGAATGTGGTGTTGGCTCAAAATAACAGTTTGGGCTTAGGCATCATTCTTGGAGAGCCGACTGGGATTAGCATTAAACTCTGGCTGAGTGAGAAATCTGCCGTAGATGGATCCATCGCCTGGTCGCTTATCGAGAACAGCCATCTGCACTTGCACGGAGATTATCTCTGGCACAATTATGACATTACAGGTGTTAGAAAAGGTAAACTTCCCATCTACTATGGAATCGGCGCTCGAATTCGTTTTGATCACAAGCCAGAGCATGTAGTTCATGGCCGAATTCATTCCTCAAAAGATGAAACAAGGTTTGGTATGCGGGGAGTTCTTGGTCTAGAATACCTCTTTACCACTGCACCCTTCGATTTATTCTTTGAGTTTGCACCAATAATGGATTTGATTCCCGGTTCTGACTTTTCGCTTAATGCTGCTCTTGGATTCCGCTATTTTTTCTGAAAGCTGTGGGAAAAGCCTCGAACCCTAAGGGTCAAGATACTCCAAGGGTACACACAATGATTGCTCAAAATCTATTTATCACACCGAAATTTCCCACTTAGGGTAATATGGGAAGTTTTTTTGTTGACAGATCCCCTTTAAAAACACCCCAAATTTTTACTGTACTCTGCAATTAACTCTTGGTTTTACCTAACCAATCCTAAAAACACCTTGACACTAAAGGCTTAAAGGTGTACAATCTAATTGCCGAAAATGGGCATTTGGGGAGAAGGTTTTCGGCCAGATTAGCCCCAAAGCTTCCTTGACGGAGGGCTTCTGAATGACTATATTGGTATGTAGTTGTGGGAAAGATGGTGTTAAGCAAGCGGAAATTAGCTCACTCTCTGCACTACGTCCCTAATTTTCCAACACTATATCAGAAGTGTTCTCGCAAGTTGCGGCCAAGAGCCCACTAACCAGTTAATTCAGTTGACGGGTGTTCCGCTGGCGCTTCACAACCGCAACTGATCTCTACTGTTAGGTGGGATGCAAGTGGGGTGGCCTCCGGTATCTACCTTTATCGGTTGAAGGCGGGAGAGTTTGTGGAGACGAGGAGGATGGTGCTAATCAGGTAGAGATAGAGATGAGAGACCGCCCAACCCTGAGATGGGCTCGCAGATTGCAGTTAGCAACTATAAGGGGGGGAGAGCATGGGCTCCTCCCTTTTCTATTTGGCTCCTCCGCAAAATAGAGGGCTTAGGGTTTTCGGCCAGATTAGCCCCAAAGCTTCCTTGACGGTCAGGAGTGTTATGATTTTCTAAATACAAAAAGGCCCGTCTCTTGAACCAAGAAACGGGCCTTAGGGGTCCCATCATCGGACTTCCTCTATGTTAGAAGTCTCTGATGGGAGGCTTGTCGTGTTATAATATAACAACATAAAAGCTCATTGTCAACAAAAAAATTAAAGCTATCTGCTACAGGCTAAGGGAATGTAAGGGAAGGTTTTAGCACTGTCCGAAAGAGGGATTGGGTTCTCAAGGCCTCAGCAGCTATAAAGGGAGGAGAGAATGGGCTCCTCCCTTTTTTGATTGTTCCGCTTCCAGAGGGTGATGACCTCGTGGGATCCTCTGTCAATGGCCTGTTTCAATTTAGCTTGATTTTTGCCTACAATTTGTTTACATCTGATTGTGGAGGGAGGTTCTCACATAATGAGATGTTTCCCCTCCAGCGAACTCCGTTTACCCGTCGCCCGTTAAGTGAAATGCCCAAGCCCATCCACATAAAAATTACAATAGGAGGTAATGAATATGGCATTTAAAGTAGTCTTCATTGCCCATGCCCCTGATGCAGAGCCAGAGAAGCACAGGTGTGTGATTGAAACGTCCAAGTACAAGCTCTTTGTAGTGCTGGCCAAGGATCAAGAGCAAGCCATTGAAGTGTGCAAAAAGCTTGTTAAAGAGGAGGGCATTCACTCAATCCTCCTCTGCCCAGGATTCAGACATAGAGATATTGCGGAGATAGCCGAAGCGGTTGGGAAAAAGGTTGCTGTTGCCGTAGCCAGAGGAGACGGTCCAAGCAGCAGGGTTTCAAGGGAAGTAATGAAGAAGGAAGGCTGGTTTTCAGAGAAAGGGAAAGAGTAAAACTCATATCTGGTCTAAGGAGGAATTGGCCACTTATCAGGTCAGGTGAGTTAACTCTCCAAGTTTTTACAGGACACCAGGGGATTTTTTACCTTGCTTAGAAAGCAACCTGTTTAAATGCCTTCCTTAACCGTTCGTCCATCTCTGAGTTATCATCCCGCAGCCATCTTCCATCCACCTGAGGAGAGAGAGGGGAATGATTTGTGATATACTCTAACACCATAAGCCTGACCGGAACCCCTGAATAGTGGATCTTATCGGCTGGAAGGGTGGTAAGGATATTCAACCCGATGTTTCCCTGGGCGATAAAATCAGTGGTCACTACATTGTATATCCTGTCCGGGTCCAAGACCTCTCCTCCAACCTCGAAGAGGGTCACCCTGTCCATATCCGGCCGGTTATGATTATATACCACTTTACCCCCGGAGGTGATCAAGCCGTGGTGATCCTCGCTAACCCTAATCTCAAGAATCTTTTTTAGGAAACGGCCATCCATCTTGATGATTACAGCCTGATTGCCAAAGGGGAGGACCTCAAAGACATCCTTGGTGGTTATGGGCCCGGCAGGTATCTCCTGCCTTATGCCCCCTAAGTTGGTGAAGGCAAAATCCCCTCCCATCCTCTCCCTCATCGCATCAACCACGACAAAGCCCATCAGGTTATTGGAGGCATCCCCCCGGGTAATGTTCACCTTGGTGTAGCCGATGGGGATATTCATCCCCTCTTCTACCTGGATGACTTCTTCCTCTATTCTTTGGGCGATCGCCGGATCTGGCCAGAACTCATCGGAGAAGGGGGTGAGGAGTCCTCCATCCTTGGTAGGGAGCTCGTATCCGGCCAAGGTCTTTGTCTCTCTATCCACGATGAAAACGGCCTCCCCTAAGCTTGACCCGTAGGCATAGGTCTGGAAGAGGAGGGTATGGTGGGATGGTTCTTCCCAGGGCTGGCGATAGCCTACATGGATGTGGCCACAGAAGAGGATGTCTATCCCTGGCACTTGGTGGGCAAGTTCCATAGCATTGATCATCCAGGTTCTCCTCTCCCCCCTTTTCTCCCTCTCCATCATTCTCTGGTAGGCATCCTCTACCCCCCAAGGTATCCCTAAGTGAATCGAGCCAATAACCAGATCAACCCCTTTATCTCTAACCTCCTTGATATACCTTTCCATCACGGGAGCTACCGGGAGGAACTTTACCCCCTCTATGTTCCCTGGAAAGCTCATCTGTTGGGTCTCCGTGGTGCAGAGGCCAATTATCCCCAGCTTAATCCCCATAACATCCCTGATTATATAGGGTTTGAGGAAATCCAATATCTCCCCGGTCTCTGAGTTGACCACATTGGCCCCCAAGAAGGGGAATTTGGCTATCCCAGCCAGTTCCCGCAGGTTATCCAACCCTTCGTCGAAGTCATGATTCCCCACAGCCATCAGGTCATAGCCTACCCTGTTCATATAGTCAATTACCGCCCTGCCCTTGGTCTTTGTGCCCACAGGAGTTCCCTGGAATATGTCCCCATCATCGATGAGCAGGAAACCCCAGCCATTCTCCTTGGCCCTTTCCCTCTCCGCCTGAATGATAGACGCCTGTGAGCCCCCGCCTCCCAGGGAAGGGGGAAACTCCCGGCTCATAAAGGTGGCTTTCTGTCGGTTGATGCCGCCGTGGACATCATTTGTGTGCATAATCACGATTCTCTGCCCCTCTAAGGCCCAGGAAGGAGATGGCCTAATGAAGAGAAATGGGGCTAAAAGAAGTAAC
>DAOVCL010000028.1 GCA_030670005.1 Candidatus Zixiibacteriota bacterium
TTGACCGGAATCCAGAAGGCTGCCGTTCTCCTGATAACCTTGGGACCTGATAGGGCCTCGCGGGTGTTGAAGGAGCTAAACCAGGCGGAAGCTCAGATGGTGGTGGGGGAGATAGCTAAGTTAAAAAAGGTATCCTCTGAGCTAAAGAATGAGGTACTGGAAGAATTTTACCAGATTAGCCAAAGTGGGAAGGGGACTATAGAAGGTGGGGCCAATTTTGCCGGTGAGCTCCTGCGTAAAGCCGTAGGTGGGAGGAAGGCCCAGGAGATGCTGCGTAAGGCTATGGATGGGTATGATGAGATAAATCCCTTGGAGCTTATCAAGAGCACTGAGCCAGAGGAACTCACCAAACACCTGAAGGAGGAACACCCCCAGATCATCGCTCTTATCCTGGCCTTTCTCCCCAGGAACCTGGCCTCCCAGGTCCTTATAAATCTTCCGGAGGAGACCTCCAGGGATGTAATTAAGCGGATGGCCATCACCGAGAAGGTCTCTCCCCAGATAATACAGGAGGTGACTAACCTCCTGGGCGAGAAATTGGATACTGGGTCCGCATTGGGGGTAGAGGCCTTTGATGGGGTGAAGACGGCAGCGGAGCTCTTGAGTTTCTTGGGAGCTTCCACGGCCAAGGAGATACTCGACGACCTGGAGAAGGACAATCCGGAAATAGCCCAGAAGATGCAGGAATTCCTCTTTATGTTTGAGGATGTTGCCTTGTTAGACGACCGTTCCGTGCAGAGGTTGCTCAAGGAGATCGACACCAAGCAGTTGACTTTAGCCTTAAAGGCGGCAAGTGAGGAGCTGAAAAACCGCTTTCTGCAAAATATGTCGGAGAGGGCACAGGAAGCCCTCAAGGAGGATATGGAGCTATTGGGACCGGTAAAGGTAAGCGAGGTAGAGGAGGCCCAGAGGGCCATAGCGGCCACGGTGCGTAACCTCTCCTACGCTGGAGAGATAATCATTCCCAGAAAGGGAGGGGAGGGAGGGGATGAGTACATATAGGGTGATAAAGAGCCAATTACCTATCTCTCGCATCAGGGTGATAGGGGGAAACCTGAGCCAACCTACTCAACCCCTGTCTTCACCTAATGAACGGCCAGACCTCTCCAAATCAAGCCATCCTACTTACCAGCAAGGTTTTGAGGAGGGGAAGAGAGAGGGCTTGATGTTAGGCAAAAGTGAGGTTGCCCCGCTAATCTCTAAGCTAAAAATCGCCTCACAGACCATCCTGCAGGCAAAGGAGGAGGCCCTGAACCAGGCCCAGAAGGAGGTAGTGGAAATGGCCTTGGCCATAGCCAAAAGGGTGGTAAGGGCCAATGTTCAGATGAATAAGGAGATTGTTACCAATATGGTCGAGGAGTCCCTGCGGCGGGTGATGGACAAGGAGAGGATCCTCATCAGGGTCAATCCAAAGGATGTGGAGGAGATAAGGGTACACCGAGCCAAATACACAACCTCTATAGAGGGGATAGAGAGCTTAGAGATAGTCGCTGATCGCAGGGTCTCCCCTGGGGGATGCGTGGTGGAGACCAACACCGGCAATATAGTCGCCGACCTCGATGCCCAACTTGAGGAGATAAAGGAAAAATTGATTGGGAGCTAAGATGGAGTTAGGGAAATACCTTAAAGCCATAGAGAGAATAGATCCCATAAAGCAGAGTGGAAAGGTCACTCAGGTGGTGGGCCTATTGATAGAATCGTTGGGTCCTGCGGTCTCAGTGGGGGAGATCTGCGATTTAGTCTATAGCAGGACAGCGAAACCGGTAAAGTCTGAGGTAGTGGGCTTCAAGGAGAAGAAAGTCCTCCTTATGCCTCTGGGGCCAATGTTGGGAATTAGTCCAGGAACTGAGGTGATAGCCACCCACCAGACTCTATCCGTGGGTGTGGGGAGGGAACTTTTGGGCAGGATTCTCAATGGTCTGGGTGAACCGATGGATGGAAAGGGGCCCATAGTTACCAACCACAGCAGATCAGTGTATGCCTCCCCTCCTCCGCCCTTGGAGAGAAAGAGGATTAAGGATCCCCTGCCCACTGGGATCAGGGCCATTGACGGGCTTCTCACCTGTGGAAAGGGGCAGAGGGTAGGAATATTCTCCGGCAGCGGAGTGGGAAAGTCCGTCCTCTTGGGCATGATAGGTAAAAAGAGCGAGGCTGCTGTTAATGTCATCGGGCTTATCGGGGAGAGGGGAAGGGAAGTGAGGGACTTTATAGAGAGGGACCTGGGCAAGGAGGGGCTGAAGAGGTCTGTCGTTGTGGTAGCTACCTCGGATCAACCGCCCTTGATAAGGCTAAGGGGGGCCTTGGTAGCCACCACCATAGCCGAGTTCTTTAGGGATGAAGGCCTTGATGTGATGTTGATGATAGACTCGGTGACCAGAATCGCTATGGCCCAGAGGGAGGTGGGGCTGGCCATTGGTGAACCACCCACCACCAAAGGATATACCCCATCCACCTTTGCCTTTCTACCCCAATTCTTAGAGAGGGCGGGCAACTCCTACCAGGGGAGCATTACCGGTCTCTACAACATCCTGGTGGAGGGAGACGATATGAACGAACCCATCTCCGATGCCTGCCGAGCAATACTGGATGGACATATAGCCCTCTCCCGCAAGCTGGCCTCTCAAAACCATTATCCTGCTATTGATGTGCTGGAGAGCGTATCCCGGGTGATGATAGATGTGGTCGCACCAGAACATCTGGAGGCGGCCAGAAGGGTGATAGAGACCCTGTCCACCTATAGGGATGCCGAAGACCTCATTAACATTGGAGCCTATGTGCCTGGGTCAAATAAGAAGATAGATTACTCCATCTCAATGATTGAGAGAATAAACTCCTACCTCAAACAGGGGATCGATGAGGAGACAATGTATACCGAGGCAGTTGATCGGCTTACAGGTATGTTTAAGTTCAATCCTGTCCAAAAAATCCCTCCTCCTGAGGAGAGCTTAGTGCAGAGAGCGAGATGAAACGGTTTAACTTCAGATTAAAAAAGGTGCTCAAACATAGGGAGATCGTGGAAAACCTGAGGAAGGAGAAGTTAGGAAAGGCCAAATCAGAACTGAAGAAGGAGAGGGATTTGCTGAGAAAAATGGAGGATACAAGGAGAAGGACAAGGGAGGAGTTGAAGGAGAGGAGGTCCAATCTGATTAGCCTCCCTGAGGCCCTGATTTATGAGACCTACTTGGAGAGGATGGATGAGGAGGTAGGCCTACAGACGACAAAAGCCGCACAACTCTCTCAGAAGGTAGAGAAAACCAGGCAAGATCTCCTCCAAGCCTCTCAGGAGAAGAAGATAGTAGAAAAACTGGAGGATAGGAGAAAGTCGGAGTATGCCAGCGATCTGAAGAAATTCGAGCAGGGAATAAGCGATGAGGCCTCAGTAAACAAATTTAATCGAAAATCAAAGGAGCTATGAAAAAGCTAATTCTCAACCTAGGCTTAACCGCTGCGATTTTTCTGGGGATGATGATGGCCACTGGGGTAATGCAGAAACAATTGCTGCCAGTGCTTAAGCTAAAAAAGGAATTAACGAAAACAGCCAAAACAGAGCAAGGGGAGGCAACGAATGATACCCTCTCCGCAGAGGAGATCTCCCCTCCTGATTCGGTCTCCCTAATGCTTCAAAAAATAGAGGCCCAAAGGGAGGAGATAGCCACCAAGTTGGCCGCCCTGCGGGAGAAGGAAAAGGAGATCTCTCAGAGGGAGCAAAAAGTGGAAGAGGAGCTTGCCCAATTGAGAGGTCTAAAAGATGAGCTCAGCGGCACAACCAGTAGCCAAACCTCCAAGCTGGCCAAAGCCTTCCAGGCTATGGATGCCGGCCAGGCGGCAAAGATAGCCGGAAATTTAGACGATCGCACCCTAACCGATCTCCTGTTGCAGATAAGGGAGAGGAATGCGGCCAAGATTCTGGCCGCCCTGGACCCCTCCCGTGCAGCCCGCATCTACAAACAGTTGAGCAGCAAGAGTCTGCAGGCCCCAAGTCAGTAAGATCTGCGCATTCTTTGGCAAAAGCCAGAACCTCCCATGAGCCGTCAGGTGCCTCACCTGACGGCAAGAGAGGAGGGTGGCAGAATCGGGGTTCTGCCACCTCATTCTTGAAATCCCCAGGACAAAGGGGAATTTTAGAAATTCATAGAGAATTGAGGTTTTTCATTAAACATTAACCGAAAGTTAATTTCGCAAGATGAACCAACCTGTGCTGAATATATCTAATCTTCCGCCTGGAAAAGATCCCCACCCTTTAAAAAGGGAGAAGAAGGGGTCAACCGCTTTCCAGAACCTTATTCTGGGGTTAATCCAGGAAGGGACAGAATTTGAGGGGCAGACAAAACCGTTCTCAGGAAGGGGAGGGAATCCCACCCGCTGCGCCCAGAAAAATCTACATGGGCAATCCCACTTTGGGATCGCCTCCTCTAAGCTCCTACCTCAGGGGGGCAAAACTATGGGGGAAAAAGGACTCTTCTCCTATCTTCAGGGAACTCAACCCAAGGCAGCAACCATCTCCCCTTCCTCCCCTCAAAAAAAGAGGCAAAATTCAGAAGGGGGAGGGAACCCCACCGGCAGGCCAAAGGGCCCCTCTCTTTCCAGGGTAAAGCCAAATTCAGTCAGGCTTTCATCCTTCTGGCCAAAAGGGAATAAAGGCAAAGGGGAAAAGGGAACTCCCCATATCAACCACTCGCCTTTAACCTCAAGCCCTTCCCTTTCCCCCTCTCTGAAATCCAAGGTGGCCTTCTTGGGGGCAGGTTTCCAAGAACTCGTCAAAGTCCAGGGAAAGTGGCAGAACTCCCAAAATCTCGTTTCGACTCTTACTCACACGGTTCCTCAGGGTCAACAGATCCTATTTAAGGATAGCCCGCTGGGTCTCACTCCAACCCTTCAGGGGTGGCAAGACCTTAAGTTTGACCAGAGTCTATTATCGGTCAAATCCATTTTGCCTTATTCGGAGAAGAATAAAGGGGAAACCTTGAGTTCCCCAAGGGTAAATCTGAAACCTCTGTTGGGAACCAAAGGGGAAGGATTGACTCAAACTGCCAAGGGGCTGGAGTCCAAGCAGCCGCTGCAGATCTTTAGGTCCTGGGGTTCCCCTCCGAAGGCTAACCCAGGAATCTCTCGTGACTTTCCCCTGAACAAAACCCAGATAGAGGTGGTGGAAGCCTCCCCTTCCAAGCTCACCCTTATCCTGCAACCTTCCCAAGGGGAGGGACCTTTGAGGCTGGAGGTGAACCTTCCTCAAGTAGATTCTTTCCTGAATAGGGTGGCCCTTCAATCCCTTAAGGATACCTATAAGCTAAGAAGCAAAAAGGCTGAGGTAACCGCTAAAACTGAAATGAGCCCTGCTGACCAGCTTCATCTTAAGCTCAGCTTGAAAAAGGGGAGGATAATCGGGGAGATAATTGCTCTGAATCCAAAGGTGAAGAAGATAATCAACCAATTTTTACCTCAAGTCAGAAAGGCGTTCAGCCAGATAGGTATAGAGATGGATAGCCTACGAGTCTCCTCCCCTCCTGTTCAGAGGAAGCCATCAGGGCCAGCCTCCTCAAAAACCTCATCCTCTAATCTTAACCACCCCCAGGTGGAAGAGGTAAAAAACTTGAGGATAAGCCTCTCCTCTCAGCCAATGAAACTCCAAACAACCCCCATTCACCACCAATCCTCATCCCCATCCTTCCATAAGGTCAAGGATCTGAATGGCCTCATAGATCAGCTCATTGGGAAACTCAAGATAAGCCTGCAGCAGGGGAAATCGGAGGCTACGGTGGCGCTGAAACCAGATTACCTGGGACATCTACGGATAAAGCTGATCTTGGAGGGGAAAAACATTGTAGGCAAGATACTGGTGGATAATCCTCTAACTAAGAGTTTAATCCAGACCTCTTTACCTCAACTTAAGGATTCCCTGACCAACCTGGGGATTCAGGTCCAGAACCTTGATGTCTCCGTGGGAGAGAAATTTCCCTCTCCCCAGAAGAGACCAACTCCACAGGGAAGGGGGAACCAATTCCAGACTTTCCCTAAATCAATCTCCCCGGCAAATCCCCTTTCCCCCCCCTTGGGGGTGAATATGGCGGCTGAAGGTGGGGTGGATTATCTGGCTTAGCCCACATAGGAAAGTAGAAAATGGTCAATGATCAATTATCAATTATCAATGAAAAATGGCATCTCAGGATTTTCCCTCTTTAAGACTTGCTAATTGCCACCTTCCATCGTCAGATGAGGGCATCTGACGGCTCAGATTAAATTTCTATTTTCCGTCCCTCAGGACAGGAGCCCTACCAGCAGAGGAAAGTTTCATTTTTAATTCTCAATTCTTAATTGCTTTTTTCCGTGAGATTCCGTGGTGAACTGTTATCAATTAACAATGCAAACCCAAAAGTTAGAAAGGAGGTGAAAAGATATGAGCAGCGAAGTTGTGGACCCCATCAGCTCAGGCAGCGATCAGTCTTCCTACTATTCGGGGCCTTCCACCCTGGGTAAGGAGGATTTTCTCAAGCTCCTGATCATACAGCTTCAATATCAGGATCCCCTAAGCCCTATGAAGAACACGGAGTTTATGGCTCAACTCGCCCAGTTCAGCAGCTTGGAACAGCTCCAGAATGTAAACTCCAATCTCCAGGCGAACTTCCTCCTTACCCAGTCCCTGAACAACTCCTTGGCCACCAACCTCATCGGGAAGAGGGTCGTCGCCTTAGGCAACGAGATCTATCTGACGGGAGATGAGGGGGAGGAGATAACCTTTGACCTGGCCGAGGATGCCGGAGTTACCGTAGAAATTTATGATACAGAGGGAAACCTGGTCAAAACCCTCAAGGGTGGAGCGCTCTCCTCCGGGAGAAACCAAATCCACTGGGACGGTAAGGACAATGATGGCAACAGTCTTCCCGCGGGCAACTACTCCTTCGAGGTTAAAGCCACCGACTCTGAGGGTAATTCCGTGGATGTCACCACCTATAGCACAGGGTTGGTGACCGGGGTGAAATTTGAGGATGGAAACGCCGTGCTAATGTTGGGAGATCAAGAGATTAATCTCTCGGAGATTATAGAAATCCTCAGTCCATAAGAGAGGAGGTGATAAAATGGTAGATGTAATCCACGGCGCCCCGATTGAGCCTTTAGCTGACCCTTCCCTTCAGAGGAAGGGACCCAGATCACCCACCAATCCTAAGGACTTTCAGCAGATCCTCAGCCAGAAGCTCGAGGAGGGTAACCACGATTTGAGATTCTCCTCCCATGCGATGCAGAGGCTGAGCTCTAAGGAGATTAACCTAACCTCCTATGATCTCACCAGGATTGACGGCGCTGTGGAGAGGGCAAAGGCAAAGGGGGCCAAGGAATCGCTTGTCCTTTTAGGCGATCTGGCCTTTGTGATAAGCGTGGAGAACAAAACCGTTATCACCGCCCTGATCGGTTCCTCCCTGCGGGAGAGGATCTTCACCAATATTGACAGTGCAGTGATAGCTTAAAACTGGGCTGGACCCCTTAGGGGAAGCCCAGGGTTGCTGAACGATAGAGGCAACCCAGGAAAAAGGGGGTAAATTAAGATGATGCAGTCACTTTATGCCGGTGTATCCGGGTTGAAAAACCATCTGATCAGGATGGATGTCATCGGCAACAACATAGCCAATGTGAACACCATTGGGTTTAAGGCCGGAAGGGTAACCTTCAAGGAGGCTATGGCCGCCCTCCTGCGGGGGGCTACCAGGCCCTCGTCAGAGAAGGGAGGGGTCAACCCTATGCAGACAGGCCTGGGGATGGCCATAGGCTCGATTGACAACCTCTTCACTCAGGGAAGTTTAGAGACCACAGGTATTATCACCGACTTGGCCCTTCAGGGTGATGGCTTCTTCGTCCTCAGGGACGGGGAAAAGATGTTCTATACCCGAGCCGGTGCCTTCCGGGTGGACTCCTTAGGGAGAATGGTCAACCCCGACGGTCTGATAGTTCAGGGGAAGATGGCTGATGCCTTAGGGGTGATAGGGTCGGGAACCGCAGTGGGCGATATAACCCTGCCCTTTGGCCAGAAGACGGCAGCAAAGGCCACCTCGGAGATTGGTTTCACCTGTAACTTAGACTCCAGGGAGAGCCCCTTGGGCTCCATCTTTGACTCCAAATCCCTCTTAGCCATCGAGGATGGAACTGATGATATAAACGGTCTCTACGCCAAGGGAAATGCTGACAGCACCCTCTCCCTCACCCCGGGGGATACGGTAACAGTGCAGATAGGCGCCACATCTGAGACCTACACCTATGTGGACATAGACTCTGGAGGAACTTCTGATGATTTTCACACCATCAATGACCTCATAGCCGAGCTGAACAACGACTTCTCCGGTACCATTACGGCCAGTATAGACTCGGATGGAGCCTTAAACTTCACCAATGGCTCAGGTGGAGATATCACCATCACCATCACCAGCTCCAATGCCACCCTACAGAGTAGCTTGGGAGCAGAAGGTGGAGTAGGCATCGCCAATGGGGAGTCTCACCTAACCGATCAGTTCTCCCATACCGCGATTGGAGGTGATCTCTTAGTTAGTCTCCGGGACTCGGATGGGAACAGTATAGGTCTTGTAGCCACTGATGTAATCAACATCAGCGGCTCCATCGGGGGAACAGGGATTGGAGCCAGCAGCTTCACCGCAACCGCAACCAGTACCCTGACCGATCTGGCCACCGCTATGGAGAGCGCTTTTAACAACTCCCCTCCTGCTGGAGGCAACACCATAGCAGAGGTGACCATCGACAGTGACGGCTCCATTAAGGTGGGAACCCTGGCTGGGGCCCCATCTCAGATAACCTCGGTCACCGTGAACTCCAGTGGAAAACCTGTTTTCAATACGGCAATGACCTTTATGCAGACCCAGCAACCCACCTCTGTCTCCTACTCCACCTCTATCACTGCCTATGACAGCCAGGGGGGAACCCATGTGATCACCTTTACCTTCACCAAGGATGCCACCACTGATAACACCTGGAACTGGACGGTCTCGGTGGAGGAGCCAGCCACGGTGATCAGCGGCTATTCGGGGCAGATAGAGTTCAACACCGATGGTTCCCTGAAGAGCTTCAACTATGACACGGGAAGCAGCTTCAGGTTCGATCCGGGAACCGGGGCCGACAGCCCGGTGGAGATCACCCTTGATCCAGGTGAGATAGGAGGTTTCAACGGTATCACCCAGTTCGCCTCCCCCCCTACCACCATCGCCTCCAGCCAGGATGGTTACGGAATGGGAACCCTGGATTCCATCTCCATAGGTGAGGACGGGACAATTGTGGGCTCCTTCACCAATGGTGTGCTCAGAACCCTGGCCCAGATCTCCTTGGCCTCCTTCAATAACCCCGAGGGGCTATTTAAGGCCGGCGATAATCTCTATCAGGAGACTACCAACTCCGGCCTTCCCCTGATTGGAACGGCCGGCCCCACCGTTCACGCCACCATTTCCTCTGGAGCCTTGGAGATGTCTAATGTAGATCTGGCTCAGGAGTTCGTCAATATGATCGTCGCTCAAAGGGGATTCCAGGCCAACGCCAGAATTATCACCACCAGCGATGATATGCTGCGAGAACTGGTCAATCTGAAGAGGTAATCCTTAAAGTATAAAGAGGTGGCAGAACGAGGTTCTGCCACCTCGGGAGAGTCAGCTAAACTGTTAGGAAAAATGAAGCTTTTCCCCATCTACCTCCTTCCACTTATCATCATTTTGGCCCTGGCCTGTGGGAAGAAACCAACCAAGGAGGAGAACCATCCACCGCTAATAAGCGAGCTTAAGGCGAGCAAATCAGCCGTGGATTTCCAAACGGAGGTGATCATCACCGCCCGGGTTACCGATCAGGACGAGGATCAGCTCAGCTCAACCTGGAGGGCCAACTGGGGAAACTTTAAAACTACCTCCCGGGACTCGGCAGTCTGGATATCGCCTACTTCCCCGGTCATCGCCAAGATCACATTAAGGGTCTCCGATGGAAAGGGAGGAGAGGACAGAGACAGCCTCCAGATAGGGGTGAGGAACAACCCACCCCAGATAACCGGCATCACCGCCCGCTTTCCCAACCTCACCTTGGGGGGAGAAACGGTCATCTTTTGCACGGTCTCAGATCCCGATGGGGATACCCTTAGCTATATCTGGGAAAAATCTGGGGGGGAGTTCTCCGGGCTCTGGGGCGACTCCGGGCTCTGGGTAGCCCCCTCCCAGGAGGGAATCTATCAGATCCGGGTGAAGGTTGGAGATGGGAAAGGGGGCCAAGCTGGGGACAGCCTCAATCTGAAAGTATATCGGGAGTCAGGATGCTGCTGGGTCTCCGATACCTTTAACGATCAGGTGGTCAAGATCTCCTCTCAAGGGATAATCCTCTTCCGCATAGGGGGTTTTTCTCAGCCTTTTGGATTGGCCGTCAATCCCTCCGAGGAAGTCTGCTGGGTGGCGGACACCTACAACAACAAGGTAGTCAAATTGAACTCTCAAGGGAGGAGCGAGGTAACGGTAACAGGATTCCAGGCTCCCAAGGCCCTCTCCTGCTTCTATGTGGAAGGGGCCTGTTGGATAGCGGATTCCGGAGGTGATCAAGTGGTAAAGATCTCCTATGAGGGGGAGGAACTCCTCAGGGTGAAGGGGTTCAACTGCCCTCAATCGGTGGTTGTTGATCAGGCAGACGGAAGCTGTTGGGTGGCCGACACTGGAGGTGACCGGGTGGTCTGGCTCTCCTCAACGGTGCCCAATGGGGCATTCGTAGATAGCCTCCCTTCCACCTATGCGCTGATAGTGGGAGGATTGGGGGGGCCTATATCGGTCTCTGTGAGCAGATTCGATGGCTCCTGCTGGGCTGCGGAAAGGGACTCCAATCGAGTGGTAAAGATCTCCCCCCAAGGAGAGATCTTGCTTCGGATAAAAGGCTTTCAGGCCCCCCAATCGGTAAGCGTAAACTCCAGGGATGGGTGCTGTTGGATAGCCGATACCGGGGGGGACCGGGTGGTAGAACTTGCCCCCTCCGGTGATTTTATCCTAAAGGTGGAAAACGAGTTCAATCAGCCATACTCCGTTGCCGTCAACCCTACCGATGGATGCTGCTGGGTGGCTGATACCTATGGCTATCGGGTAGTGAAGCTCTCCCCTCAGGGGGAAGTTCTCTGCGGGATAACCGGCTTTACAGCCCCCAGGGCCATCTCGGTGAACCCCGGCCAATGATCCAACTTAGCAGACTGAATAGAAAACCCCTGGTGGTCAATGCGGAGCTGATAGAGCTAATAGAGGAGACACCTGACACCATCCTAACCCTCACCACCGGCAAAAAGATAATTGTCAAGGAGAGCGTAGCAGAGGTAATCGAGAAGGTGAAGGAGTATAAAAGGGAGACCAGAGGACAAAGGGTATGGACATCACCACCTTCATAGGGATCATAAGCGGAGTCTTCGTCCTGGTAGTGGCCATCTTTATGGGTGGGGGGCTTGCCATCTTCATCAATATCCCCTCTATGATGATCACCATAGGTGGGACCTTTGCCGCCACTGCGATCAACTATCCCCTGACCGAGATGCTCAGGTTGATAAAGGTAGTCAAAAACGCCTTCCTGCACAAGGTGATCTCCCCCGTGGAGACCATCAATAAGCTGGTTCACTTTGCGGAGGTAGCCCGCAAGAACGGTATGCTGGCCTTGGATAAGGAGTTAAAGGATATCGCGGACACCTTCTTGAGGGAAGGAATGCAGTTGGCCGTGGACGGGATGGACCCGGAGCTGATCAGAAGTGTCTTAGAGGTGGAGAAGACCTTCTTAGAGGAGAGGCATACAGCGGGCCAGGGGATCTGTAAGGCTATGGGCAAATATGCCCCTGCCTTTGGCATGATGGGGACCCTGATCGGCCTCATCCAGATGCTGAGAACCCTTGATGATCCCTCCCAGATAGGGCCAGGGATGGCCGTAGCCCTGATCACCACCTTCTATGGGGCGATGATGGCCAACCTCCTCTTCCTCCCCCTGGCGGGAAAGCTGGAGACCCTCTCCCAAAAGGAGATGCTATATCGGGATTTGACCATAGAGGGGATACTCTCCATCCAGGCAGGGGATAGCCCCCGCATCGTGGAGCAGAAGCTCAGGGCCTTCCTGGCCCCTCATCTGAGGGCGGGGATAAAGAGGAGAAGAGCAGGGGAGGGGGAAGGTGGCAGTTAAAAGGAAGAAGAAAAAAGCAGAGGAGGGGGCACCTGAGTGGATGGTCACCTACGGGGATCTGATGACCCTGCTTATGACCTTCTTCGTCCTGCTCTTCTCCTTTTCCTCCATTCAGGAGACAAAGTTCAGAAATGCCATTGGTTCCCTGAAGGGGGCCTTAGGGGTGCTGTTGAGAAACCCCAAGGTAATGAGCCAGATAAAATCGGACACCCGTTTTCTGCCTCAGAAAGATAGGCAGCTAACGGAGGCACTTAAGGCGGTAAGAAAACTCTCCCAGGAGGAGAAGTTCAAGGGTCAGATAAAGCTGATCAAGACGAAGAAGGGTTATCTGATAAGCATATCCAATCCGGTGATGTTCGAGATCGGCAAGGCTAATATAAAACCTGAGCTCTATTCGGTTTTAGATATGATAACCCAGATCATCAAGGCCAAACCAATGGAGGTACGGGTGGTGGGCCATACCTGCGACCTCCCCATCCATACCAGTCAGTTCCCCTCCAACTGGGAGCTTTCGGCAACAAGGGCGGTAAATGTGGTTAAATACTTTGAATCCAAGGGGATCCCCGGGGCTAAATTCTCCGCTGAGGGAAGGTCTAAATACTCACCTATCGCCCCCAACGACTCGGAGAAAAACAGAGGGTTAAACCGGAGGGTGGAGATATACCTCGACTATATCAATCCCCCGGTGCAACCGATTAACCCCCTTCCACCTACAGGAAAGGAGGAGAGATAATGGCAGCCAAAAAGAAGGAACCAGCAAAGGAGGGGATGCCTGCCCCCCCACCTGCCAAAGCCCCAGAGGCGAAGGCAAAAAAGGAGGGGGGGAAAGCCCAGTCAAAAAGGGGATTTATTCCAGGAAAGCTAAAAATTGTGGCCCTCCCCCTGATTGTGGCAATTATATCCTATGTCGTCATCACCAAGGTCGTCTCCCCAAAGCTGGAGGGGGCAAAAGTGGAGCTGGAGAAGAAGAAAAAAGTAGAGATGAAAGAGGAACAACCTGGGGAGAAACCAAAGGCTGATATGATCGGTCAGATCTATGCAATTGCCGATATAATAGTCAACCCGGCCGGGTCCAACGGGGAGAGGTTCGTGAAGGTCTCCATTGGCTTAGAGATGGATGATCCCAAGCTCGGTCAGGAACTCACCAAAAGGGATGTCCAATTACGGGACATATTGATAGGCATCTTCACCAGTAAGACGGTAGAGGAGGTCACCAACCCAGCCAAGAGAGAAAATCTGAGGGAGGAGATCAGGGGGAAGATAAACTCCCTCCTGGTAAGCGGGAAGATAAAAAATGTCTATTTCACGGATCTGGTAATCCAATAGGTAACAACTCACCACGGAATCTCACGGAATTACATAGCGCAACAAAGCCGCAACCAAACAATAGCCACAGATTACACGGATTTCACTGATAGAAAGAAACTACTTAGCGCTCCAGGTATTCTTCTACCCGGCTTTAGCCGAGGGTTTTCTCACCACGGATAACCGCGGAGCCACACAGTGGTAACATCTTGAATCGTTGAAAGTTTCTGATTGTAGGGACAAGTCTTTAGACTTGTCCGAGGAGGCTACCCAACAATACAGGAGCCCGCTAGTCTCAAGAGATTGTCTCAATTCGCTATCAGTTTATGAATAATTCGGGTTAGAGATATACCGCTCTCGCAAAAGCAGCCTGATTAACTTTGTCAAAAAAACAAGATCTTGCAAGATTGTAGTACAGATGTTTTTTTTAACGAATAGCAACTTGCCCATT
>DAOVCL010000170.1 GCA_030670005.1 Candidatus Zixiibacteriota bacterium
CCCTTGAATTGTGGGAGAGGTCTCCAGACCTTGACTGTCGACATCAGGAGATGTCTCCCCCATCCCAGCCCCCTCTATTCATGTAGATTCGTTCATTCGTGTCATTTGTGTTCCAAAGCTTCTACCTTGACTATTTCAAAAGCATAAGTTTTCTGGTCTGAGAATTCCCCCCACTTTGTAGCCGATAAAAGTAGATGCCACTGGTTACCTTCTGCCCCTGGGAGTCATCCCCCTTCCATTTAACCGAGTGGTATCCGGGCCCCTGCCTTCCATTAACCAAGGTCTTCACCAGTTGACCGGAAATATTATAGATCCTCAGGGTGGTAGGGGCGGAGACCGATAGCTGATAGCTGATGACTGAAAGCTGATTAAACGGATTGGGATAGTTCTGGTCCAATTTGAACTCAGGTGGATGACTGAAAAGGCGACCAGGGTCATCCACCCCTGTTGGTTCCAGAGATAATATCACCTCCCTGCTGCCCGCTGGGAGCCGGGCCTCATCCGGGCTGAAGGTCTCAATGGGCTCTCCATCCACCTCCACGCCAGTTATCCTGTATCCCTCAAAGGGGGATTTAAAGATGTATCCACCCACCGGGCCCTCAGAGGGATTGAGAATAAGCTCCGCCCTCCTCTGATCAAGGTTATTGGTCAAGCTATAGGAGAAGAGTGAGCCGAAGTAGGTGGGGGCATCGGTGATGGAGATAGTCTCCCCTTGGGGCAGCCACAATTGGTCAACTCCTGGGGAGATGACAATCCTGGTGCTGTCGAAATCCTCATAGAAGAAGCAATCCCTGATCAGAAGTATGTATTCGGCACAGGCCCAACCATGGGGGATGTCCCCCAGATACCACCAGTTGATCTCCAGAGCTGGCTCAGGAACCACCTGTTCATTCCAGGCATTAAGTTGGGTGGAATGATCCAACTGCCAATTCAATATCTGGTTTGTCTTTTCCCTTTCTCCAGCGAGGAGATAACAGTGGGCCACCTCGGTTCCCAGATAGGGGCCATAGGCCGACCAAGCCATTTCATGCAGAAATCCTCCATTGATGAAGCAGTTGTCCCACAGAGCAGAGAGGGTGGCTGTCTGATCTGGGTCCTTGGGGGCAAGAACCCCGCAGGGCCAGGTTCCGGCTATGGAGCCAATCAAAAATGAGTTCAGATCCCAGAGGTCGGGCCCATTGGCGATATAGTCGATCCCCTGGTTTTGCTGGATCTGGTGGATGGAGTTGAAAAGATCCTGCCAGAAACCTTCGTAATAGCTCTGAAAGGTGCTTTCAGGCTGGCTGTAGCCCAGTTCATGGGCGGCAAAGCAGGCGGACTTCAGACCTGCCAGCCCCCAGAAGTCATCCCAGTAGTGCTTTTTATCATAAGAACCCAGGTGCTCAGCGCTGGGGCCAGGAGGGAGGAGTCCATCTGATTGGGTTGACCTCTTGTCCTCGATCCACTGGGCACCACCGGCGATATACGGCCACATCTGCTCCAAAAATTCACTATCTCTGGTCAACCTATAGTAGTTGACAAATGCCCAGAGGGCCTGACCGTTTGAGTCCCACTCGTCGCCATGAGGCTCATCAAACCTTCCGGTGGCTGGATCATAGCGGGAGGGGAAGACAGTGGTCAGAAAGGTCTCGGCCAAGTCCATCTGTCCAGCGACGGAGAGGGCTGTGGCCTCCACGGAACCATCCCGATACCACCAGAAGTCATAGTCTGTGGGGCCCGGGTGAATCTCGTTGTCGTCCATCAAGATATAGAGATAAGCCAGGCTGGCCTTGAAGGTATCCTCAACCCTTTTGGAGCCGGGGATCTGTAGCTTGAGGCCCTGAGCCAGATAGTCCTCCCAGAAACCTACCTCCTCAGAGAAGGCCATCTCGTAACTGGCATTCAACAGGGTGCTATCCACCTGGGATATCTCTGCAACCGGAAGCTTGAAAGTTAGCCTGGCCACACCAGGGGGAAAACCAATATTGTATTGGATTACACCACGGCAGTAGCCATAGAGGCTGTCAAAGGTGGAGTTATTTTCGGTGATAATCCCATCCTGGGCATCGAGGTAGGGATTCTCCTCCTCATAGGGGATGGTGGAACTTATGCTATCAGGATTGCCATAAAAACCATAACCCTGGGGTAGCTCATCGCAGATAAGGGAGACCTGGTCATTGACCCAGAGGAAACGGCCGGAGGGATCCTTTTTCATCGACCAGATGTAGCTCACCCCCTGGGGAGCAACAGGGGTGATCACCAAAAAGAGGGAGAAGTCTTTGATAGACTCCGAATGATTTGCCACCTCTATCTGGACGAAGTTGAGGTCTATACCCGATACTTGATGGGAAAACTCAGTTAAGGTTATACCAAGTTCACCCATATCAAACCTGGTCTCCACTATGGGCAGATAGCCATAGAGGAGGTTCTGGGAGACCCACTCCATCTTCCTCTGAGGACAGTGGAGGGTGGAATCCGTCCAATCGTAGACCATAAAGGTCAGCGCATAAGAGCCGGCCCTGGGTTGGAGCTCCCCACAGTGGCCAATAAGGGACTCCTCCGCTCGGTTGGCCGCCCCGATCATCCCCCAGAACTCCCAGAGGTTGTTGCCCCTGTCCCGGGAGTAGCCATATCCCCCTGGATGGGCAAACTGCTTCTGCACCCACCAGGGCCAGGGCCAATCAGGATGAAGGTCGTGGAGGACAGGGAAGATGTCCTGTTGAGAATTCTTAGAAAGAAGGGGCTGGCCTAAAGCCTCCAAATTGAAGGAGCTTATAGGGACCAAACTCCCCAGAATCCCTGAAATGACCAGGGCCAACAGTAATGTTAAAATCTTTCCTCTCAACGAACACCTCTATAAAAGTTCACAGGGGTCAGGGATCAGTAGTTAGGTATTCGGCAGTTGTCACGGATTTTTCCTGATCTCTGTCCGCTGACCCCTGTGAACTGATTTTGATCAAGTAGATGTGCGGTTCAAAGGGCTTAAACTTCACTTTATATTCCCTTAAATCCTCCCCCTTAACCAAGACCTTCTCTTTGGTCAAAGCATCATGCAGGCGATATTGGGCACTCCTGGAGAGGTTTAACCTACCCAAGGGGATCCTTAAGGTGGAGGTGACCTCATAGTCAGAGAAGTTGATGGCCACAATGGCCTTGTCTTTACCA
The DNA here is from genome assembly GCA_030670005.1 of Candidatus Zixiibacteriota bacterium. Lineage (GTDB taxonomy): Bacteria > SM23-81 > DAOVCL01 > DAOVCL01 > DAOVCL01 > DAOVCL01. The sequence goes on from DAOVCL010000170.1 coordinate 3,145, forward strand.
TTTAAACGGAGATAGGCTGCGATCTCCTTTGGTGAACTGGTGCTGAGCTTGATGGTCTCTCCATTGGCGAAGACCGGATTCTCCTTTCTCAGCTTAATCAGCCTTTGATAGTAGTCCCTTATCCCATAGTCGCCCTTATCCCACCCTATCTCCTCCTTCTCAAAGAGTGATGGCCTCTTCCTCTCCCCGATCTCCTGTCCATTATAGATTAGGGGGATTCCACTTATGGTAAAGATGAAAGCAGCAAAAGGCTTAAAACTCTCCTGACTGAAGACCTCTATAGCTCTCTTCTCATCGTGATTCTCGATGAACCTCAATCTCAAAGAATTGGCTGGATACTTCCTCTCCTTCTCCAAGACCAAGTCGATTGCCTTCTCGGCCTTCACCTTCCCCTTGCGCACTTTAATCAGAAGGTGATAAAGAGACCAGTCATAGGTAGCGTCGAAAGCCCTGAGGTGCATCTTGGGGGACTCCCACTCTGCCAAAAGGCACATATTTGGATTTATAGACTTCAGCTCCTGACGGAGTCCTACCCAGAATTTTAAGGGGACCATTCCAGCAACATCACAGCGATACCCGTCAACCTTAAACTCCTTTACCCAATACTTGGCAACTCCTTTCATATATTCCCTCAAATCCGAATTGTCGTAGTTCAGATCGGTAATATCCCACCAATCGGTCACCTCCCTGGTAAACTTTCCCTCTTTGTCCCTCATAAACCAGTCTGGATTATCTTTCATCTCCACATAGTCATTTGAGGCATGATTGGCCACAAAATCCAAGATGACTTTCATACCTAAGCGGTGAGCATCCTCCACCAGTCTTCTGAGGTCCTCCTTGGTGCCGTATTCGGAGTTGATGGCGTAATAATCCCTAATTGAATATGGGCAGCCCAAACTCCCTTTTCTCC
>DAOVCL010000020.1 GCA_030670005.1 Candidatus Zixiibacteriota bacterium
AGGCCTGATCCTCCATCCAGACCGAGGAGATCTCCATAAAGTAACAGAGGTTCATATCACATCTATAGGCGAACTGAATGGCGTGGAAGAACTCATGGGCACAGGTTACTGCCAGGCTCTCCTCGGGCTTATGCCCAAAGATGGACTCCGGATAGTCATTGTCTATCACAATATAGCAGGTAGCAAAGTTTATGCTATCGGATGGACTTATAAGAAATTCAGGACAAGCATACCCAAAAACCGCTGATCCCAGATCCTCCACATAGACATCAAACCTTCCATCCCCTCCGTAGTCCATACCATATTGGTCATAATAGTAACTATAGTCAGCATCCCTGATCGGCTCCCTGTATCCTAAGCCATCAACCTCGTATGCCCAGACATCATCCAAGGTCTCTCCCACCAAGTTTATCCAATCAGGCACCCCATCCTGAGGGTCCTCATCGGTCATATCTGGAGCATCCCCGGTTGATCTCACATACCAGACCCGGAAGTGGCCAGATGGGCTAACCCAGGAGGCTGTATCATCCGTGGTATAGGAGTGCCCAATGCCCCCGGTGAGAGAGTCCTCGCCTGGTTGGGTTGGCCGCAAAAGGTAAGGCCAGAGGAGATCCTGGGTCTTTTTGCTTAACCGGTCCCAGTTCTGCTTTATCTCCAAGTAAAGAAGAGTTGCACTCTTCATAGGAGGGACACCCTTACTCCTGAATTCAGGTTTCAACCTCTCAGGGTTGTGAAGGGCATAGATCTTTTGCACCAGTGAGGTCTCATAATCCAGTCTCTCCTCCTTTAGGGCCTGATCAATGAGTAGAAATGAAGTGGGTGCATCCTCAGCATCGGCAGTGGTTGAGTATAGGCCAAAACCAAAAAGAAATACCATTGCCACTAAACTAACTCTCATCTTCTCCTTCTTCTTTCTTGGGTTATTTTTGCTTCAGATCCTTATAGCATAAAACCTACAAGGCGTCCCTCTTTGATACATACATCTCTAAATTGTTAGTAACTCTTTTTAAATAAGCAGATTCGAGACATAATAGATGAGCTGAAATCCAAAAAGGATAAGAACTGATCCACAGACAATCTGAAAAGTTCTAAGCAGTTTGGCTGACCTAACCAGCTTTTCGGGAATAATACCCATTAGGCTCCCTAAGACTATGGGAGCGACCGCCGCCCCTATCCCAAAAGAGAGAGCATATAAAATCCCTGAGCCCACATTTTCTGCTACACAGCCGATGTAGGTAAGAACGGCTACAAGTGGCACACAAGGGGAGATACCCAAAAGAAAGCCTAAAAATAACATACTTTCGGTGCCCTTATCCAATCTCCTTTCCTTTAAACCTTTTCCCACAGGTTTTCTAAACCCTCTTTCAAAAACGATAAATATACCCAATGCTATCATAAAAAAGGCTACTATGAGATAAAGATAACCTGACTTATGGGGTGGAAAAAAACGGTTGATGAAATTGAAAGCGAAAGTGGCCAATCCGCCCAAGATAGCAAGTGCTAAAAGCCTGCCAAGCGAAAATGATAAGGCAGTTTTTAAACCTGCCTGCCAACTCCTTTTTGTCCCCCCAATATAGGGTAGAAGCACAGGAGCAGTATAAGCGAGGCAAGGACCCCAGCCCATAGTAAAGCCACCTACTAACAATTTTAGCAGATTAGAAAGCATTCTCCACTTTTATACTCTTGCCTACTCCAACAGAGATAAAATTCTTTCCATACGCTTTTTCAAACAGTTTTCTGGCAAGATCACCAGAACAGTGACAAGGGGCCGCTTTCTCAACTCCCTCTTTTTTAACTCCGTTGATGATCCCTTTTATCTGCCAGCTATTCATCCAGCACAGATGGAAGCCGCCCAATACCAGATAGACTTCGCTATCAAAGATCTCTTTCGCCTTCTTTACTATGTTTACAACCCCAGGATGAGCACAACCCGTTATCACTACCAGTCCCTTGGCCGTTTTTATGATAAGGGATTCCTCCTTTATCCAACCGCCCAATTCTCCGGTGGAATAGACATCCTCGCAGATCTTTGAAGGCTTGTGAACCTCTACCAATTTGGCGCCTGCAGCCTTTACCTCTTCTTTGACCCTTCGGGGTAGAGACTTGGGCATATAAACGGTAACATCAGGATTTACCCCCAAAAAATCGGAAAGCCCGCCGATGTGGTCGTAGTGAATATGTGAGAGGACTACTACATCCACTTCCTTAGGGTCAATTTTGAGCTTTTTCATATTTTCCAGAAGCACCGACCCTTCTCCACCGACATCGAAGATAATTGACTTTTCCGGCCCCTTTACAAAACAGGAGAATCCCCACCTGGTCTCCAGATTTCTGTCATAAGGGTTATTATCGTAAACTATGGTAAGTTCCAAATCCCTCGCGGCTACTAAGGGCGGAAATAAAATGGCAAATATTAGGACTAAAATTAGCCAATTTAGCTTAGGCATCTCTTCTCCTCTTATGAACTTAGCTCGCTTCGCTCGCAAAGTTCTCCATAGGGGCTCACCGACCCTTTGACGCTCCGCAATCCTGCGCTCGCTCGGATTGCGGAACTGTCATAATTGAATCCCGCACTTATGCATAAGTGCAGGACTTCAAACTACCCCCGGGTCTCGGAATTTTCAGAAATTCCGAGACTTGAAATAACCATCCATTCTATCAAATGCTTTATTTATCATCTCTTCAGGAACACAAAATGATAGTCTCAAATGAGATTCACCAGTGGGGCCAAAAGCTATACCAGGTGTTGTTGACACCTTTGCTTCTCGCAGGAGTCTTTGGCAAAAGGCTATCGAATCTTTGCCCTCATCCAATAGTATTTTAGGGAACATAAGATAAGAACCCCCTGGTTTTTGGTAGCTAAAAACTGAATCAAATCTGTCTAAGCGCTGGCACATTAAATTACGGGCAGATAAGTACTTATCTCTAAATTCTGCAACACAATCCTGCGGACCTCTCAAGGCCGCAAGCGCCGCATATTGAGAGACTACTGGGGCACAAATTGCAAAGGCAATATGCGCTTTGGTAATTTGAGGAACTAATTTCTCGCTTGCCTGTAGATAACCAATTCTCCAGCCGGTCATGGCGTATGTCTTGGTAAATGTATAACAGCTTACCACATTCCCTTTCATCTCAGGAATTGAGCCTATACTGAAATGTCTATGCTCGTCATATGTAAAGTATTCGTATGCCTCATCGGTAATGACCATTAAATTGTTCTCCAAAGCAACATCCGCCAATTGACAAAGCTGTTTTTCACTGAAAACAGTGCCAGATGGGTTGCTTGGTGAACAATACATAATGGCCCTTGTCCTTGGAGTTATCGCCTTCTTGATGGCTTCAATATCTAAAATAAACCCCTCTTCCTCAATTGTTGGAACAAAGACCGGTCTGCCCGAAGCGAGGAGAACCTGGCGAACATGAGTAGAATATGTGGGAGATGGGAAAATAACCTCATCACCTGGGTCGATTAAAGCCATTACAGCAGCAGATAGCCCTTCGATAGCACCTACGGTGATCAATATTTGAGAAGGATTGCTATCTATGTCGTTGTCCCTTTTAAGTTTTTTGACGATTTCCTCCCTTAATTCCAATAGGCCAGGGGTCTCAGAATACCCGCCAACAAGCCCATTTTTTACGGCAGCAATTGCGGCATCCTTAATATGATTAGGGGTATCAGAAGTTGGTTTTGCCCAGGATAAAAATGCTACATCCTCAATTTCTTTTGATAACTTTGTCATCTCATGGATTGCAGATTTTTTTATCTCCATAACTCTATTTGAGGCCCTCCGGTTATTCTTCATCCTATTTTCTCCTCGTATAATATGTTCATTTACCACTGAAACACAAAATGACTTCATTTAGCCAGATCAGAGGATCTGACCGCTGGGGCTCTACCCGTTACCATCTGGTCAACACAGGGCCTAAAGGTTCAAATCCTACCCTTGGCTTTTCTTCTCTTTGCCTCGATTATCCTCTCCCTCAACCGCTCCACCTTGGCCCTTCTGTCCTCTGCTGCCATAACCGCCTTTATCACCGCTACCCCGTCTGCCCCCCAAAGGATAGGGACCTGCACATTCCTCTCGTCAATACCGCCAATGGCCAAAATAGGGAGTGCAACTGCCTCCCTTAGCCGCCGCAGTATCTCCGCACCCAAGGCCGGCCCCGCATCCTTAGTAGTCGTTGAAAAGATGGGCCCAACTCCCAGGTAGTCTGCTCCCTCTCTACAGGCCTGGAGGGCATCTTCTATTTCCTTCACCGAATAGCCGATAATCTTATCGGGTCCCAGGATCTTCCTGGCTAAAGGAAGGGGGAGGTCTTCGGGGCCGATATGCACCCCATCTGCCCCCAAGGCTAAGGCCTGATCTACCCGATCATTAACCAGGAATAGGCTGCCAAATTTTTTCACCTCTTCAATTAGCCTCAGGCCCAAATCATAAAATTCCCTATCCCCTACCCTCTTCTCTCTAAACTGGATCATCTCCGCCCCTCCTAAGAGGGCCTGCCGCACAGACTCTTGTAAATTCCCACCGGCAATCTCCCGGTCGGTGATGACACAGATATTTACCTCTTTGAGCCTCTTCCCCATCTTAAAAGCAGTAAAGGATGCTGAAGTGAAACCTTCCCCCGGGTTTCACCCCTTCAGAGACAATCCTCTGTCCATAGTCCAGGCGGAGAGGTCCAACCGGAGTAAAGATTTGAACTCCATATCCTATGCTTAGATTAAGCCTGTTTAAGGAGATAGAGTCCCGATCCTTCCAGACTCCACCCCCATCCAAGAAGACGGTTCCTCCCAATCTCCAGAAAAGGGGGAATCTCAGTTCGAGGTTGGAGACAAGGAGAATCCTCCTCTCTATAGCATTCCCTAAAGTGTCTTTCGGCCCAATGCTCCCCTCCCCATATCCCCTGATAGACCCTCCGCCACCAGCGAAGAACCAGTCAGTGCTGGGAACCTCCCTGGTGGAACCAAACGGCTGGGTTAATCCTAACTTTAATCGATTAGCTAAAATGAGTCTTTTGATCAACTCCTGGTATCTACACCAAGAGCCAATCACCCGGTAGAAGTTACGATCCCCTCCTAAGGGGCCACCATAAAAAGAGGTGGAAAGTTGGGTCCAGGAGCCCTGGTGCGGGACAAACACATTGTCTCTGGTATCATTAGTGGCCGAAAGGCCAATCCTCCGCCTGATGGTAATACCTTCTTCCTCCTTAATCTCCTCTGCCATGCTGGGGGAGACGCCAAAGATGTCTACTCTCTCATAGGAATAGTCTGCGCGGAGGATGAAGTTCTTCCTTATCTCATGACTTAGATCAAGATCCCCTCCAAATCTCTGTATCCTGTAGCCCAATAATTTATCCTTTACCCCTTTATCAAAGTAAAGCTTCAAGGACAGGGGGGTTCTTGTATGTAGAAACCATGGTTCGGTATAGGTGACAGCAAAACTATTCTTCAGGTTGGCCCAATTGCCGAGGACCTGAAAGCGAAGGGTGGTGCTCAAAGTTAGCTTCCTCCCAGATCCCCCAATGTTTCGGTTCCCCCATTCCCCGGTTAAATCGAAGGTAACATCATACTGCTCATCCTGGCCCAATCCCGTACGGAGGCCAAACCATCTGCTCTCTCTCTCCATAACCGAGACGATGAAATCCGGATTCCCCGGCTTCTCAAAGGGGTTCTGGGCATAGATCCTCACATAGTTGAAGAGGCCCGTGGAATATATCCTCTGTTGGCTCTCCTCGATCTGGGAGCGACAGTAGATCTCCCCTGGCTTAATCGTTAGCTCCCTCTTTACCAGGTTTTTCCGCACAGATCTAAGCCCCCAGACTTTAATCTCTCCATATCTCACCAAATCTCCCTCCCTGATTTGAAAAAGGACTCTGGCCGAAGTGCTGTCAGGAGAGAGTTGATAACTGGGCTCAACCTGAGCGTAGGGGTATCCGTTGTTCGCATAAAGGGAGATTATCCTCTCCTTATCCACCTTTAATCCCTTTACTGAAAGGGAATCCCCAAACTTAGTGGCTGTAATTCGGGAGAGCTTGCCAACGGGGAGGTGAATTGCGCCGGAGAATTCAACTCCGCTCACCAGGGTCTGAATCCCCTCGTGAATGGTGATTAATAGGTCAAGTTTCCCCCCCTCACCTCTGGAGGTATCTGCTTTTACCTGGGCGGCCAGGAAACCGTATCGGTGATAGAGGGCAGAAATCTTTATTAAATCAATCTCTAAGGCCCTCTGATCAAATTGGTGATGGGACCACCAACGATCCTCTTTGGTAGTCATCTGGTCCTTTATCTGGCCAGAAGAGAGATGAAAGTTGCCCTTAACAAAAATTTTCCCTATCGGTTGAGGAAAGAGGCTGGAGGGTGAGAACAGGAAAGATAGGAGGAAAAGGATGAGCGATCCTTTTAATAAGACCATTTTCAATAGTTCCACTTAAGGTTCAGGCTGAGCCGATATAGCCCCTTCCGGTCCCTGATCCCTTCCAGATAGAGGAGCCTGCTTAGCCTGTAATCTATCCCCACCTCTTGGCCACTTCCCATAGAGAGCCGTCTTGAGTATGAGTATTGGAGGTAGACCCGATTGGAGATATACTTACCCACAGTTATCTCTACCTTGGCCAAGTCAAGCTCCTTCTCCCGCTTGGCCTTTATCTGCAGTGTCTCTACCTGCAAGCTCCTGGCAATTTCTTTCTCCAGCTCGTGTTCGAGATAGGAGGTGAAGAAATCCGTGGCCCGCGGAGCTATGGTCCTGCCCGCCCCTAAGGTGTCGATTCCTGTGGGAGTCTGATGAACGGCCAAGAGGGCCAGTATATCCTCTTGAGGATAGTGATGTGGGGATGAGTCAAAGGAGATTATCGGTTCCTTCAAGGTCCCCTTCACCATTAGAAGTATAGTCTCATCCCCTACCTCGGTCTTTCCCTCAATCTCTATCCTTGGATTTAACTCAGGGGATTCCTCAAAACTTATCAACCCAGAGTTTATGTGGAAAGTGCTCCCATAAAGGAAATATTCCCCTCTCCTCAGATCAAGGTCTCCCAGGATTTGAAGCTTATCCTCTACTGATGAAAGCCTCAGGTCTCCCCCCAACTCTATTGATGCTTGAGGGTTCTTAATCCAGAGGTTCTGGGGAAAGGAAAGCCCCAGATCCAGGCTGAGGGGTAACTTTCCTTTCTCCTGGGGCGAAGACCAGGAGAGGGGGAATTGATAGACCAGCTTATGAACCAAAATCCTCCCCTGAAGCAGAGGAGGCCTCTGACCTACCAGTTGCAGGGAACCGTCAAAGATGGCCTCTGGCACATTACGAGCAAGCAGAATCGGAAACCTGCTGGCCTCTATCTTAAGGTCAAAGTCTGGAAGTCTAAGCTGTGAGAGGTCAATATCTCCTGATACTTTGAGGCATCCCATCTCCTCTTTTCTCTGGCCGGAGAGGGCACGCCAAAGTTGATGAAAGATATTCCCAACATCTCCCCTCTTCTTTCCAATAGATTGGACTTCCATCCGCTTGATAGTCAAAATATTCCCCTTTAGGGCTAAATCAAGGTTAAAACCGGTAAACCTATTCTTGATTCCCTTTAGCTTAAGCTCCCCGGACTCTATGGTTAATCCACCCCTTAACCTCGGTTTGCTTATGGGTCCCTCCACTTCCCCCCAGAGGAGAAAATCCCCTTTACACTTTTCGACGAAATCAGTCCAGAGGAGAGGAAGGGTAAATGAATCTCCCTTCCCCTCTATGGTGAAACTCAAACTTTTATCTAATATCCTCACCCCGGGAGGTTGAAAAGAGATATGAAGGGGAATGGCCGTCGAAAGCAGGTAGCTACTTTCTCCCATCTTGCACTCCAGCCCCTGAAGGGTCAGAATGCTATCTCTATAGCTTATCGGGGAGGAGAGGGATTCAAATCTAAGCTTTCCCCACCTTCCATCTCTTACCTCAAACCTACCGGAGAAAGATGACTGATCTGATTTCAGGAAGAGATCAAGATTGGCAGTAAGATAACCATCAATCTGAGGGGCAAAATCTCCTGAGATAGAACTAATCTTGAGATCATCAGCCCTCAGGGAGAGGTCTAACCCCTTCTCCCCTCTCCACATCCCACTACAGAGAATGTTTCCCTCCTTTGTTTTAAGGTCAACCTCCCCAAACGACACCATATCCTTAAGGAAGATGATCTCAAATGGCCTCTGAGCCAAGAAATCGGTTCCCCTATATTGGCCAGCGATCTCTTTCATCCGTAAAGTCCCTTTTCCCAGCTCCTTCTGGAAACTCCCTTGACCAACAAAACTGAGATCCTCCCCTTCGACCAAGAGGGAATCAAAATATACCGAGTTACCCTTAAACTCCAGACGGACAGATGATGTTTTCCACTTGAATCCCTTGACCTCTAAGGAATCCCCTTTGAGCCATGCCCTCCCTTGTCTCTGACTCAAGATCCTGTAGAGCTCAAATCCTCCAACTAACCTCTGCACAGAAAGAAATTTATTGCTCAGGCTGTCTATTGCTAAAGTTGCTTTTAAATTAGGGTTTTTAATATCTCCTTGAAGCTCAAAGTCAACTAAAGGCTTTCCCTCCCATCCTTGAAGGGGGTAAATCCTCTTCAAAAAGGAGAGGTCCGGAGCCATAATCTCTCCTGAGATATTTCCCTCACCCCTGAAGTTTATGTCTCCTTCCCAACAGGCAAATGTTTCCCGGAGATAGGTTTGAAACCCTGGGAAGAAGACAATGCTGTTTCTATCTACGAATATCCTCCCTTTGACAGAATCCGTTAGTATTCCTTGAACTATGGCATCCTTCAGATCAATTTGAAAGTCTAACCCCAAATCATCTAAGCAAAGACCTTTCCCCTCCATTTTGACCTTACCGCTTAGATTAGTAGTTAAAGGGGAATTTACTATCTCGTTCAAATTAAAGCCTGAAAGGTGAAGATCGGCAAAGTAGGTAAGGGGAGAGGTTGAGAAGTTAAGCCAACCGGATCCCTTCATCAGGGCTTTAAAGTAAATTCCCTCCGCTCGGCCGAGGTGTAGGACATTATCCTTCCACCGATATCTTGTGGTAAAGTTCTCCATCTGATTTCCCAGAAATGTTCCATCTATTACTGCATTTCCGTGGAAATCCCTTAACCTCCCTTCCACAGTGATAGAGGTCTTCACCATCCCAGAAAGGACACCACCAAGATCTGCTAATCTATCTATTTCGTTCAAATTTAATTTATTGCCAGTAATATCTAAAGAGAATTCTGGATCCTTAAGCTTTGATACCAATCCACTGATTAAGAGGTTGGAACGAGAGGTAACCAGTGTTATCCCAGATAATAGGAGGCTATCATTTTGAAGAGTGAATTTACCCCTCAGGGTCTTCAGATGAAAATCCCTCTCCAAAAGATCAAACGATAGATCTCCAATCTCCCCTTCTATCCCTTCTCCTCTCAAGGAGATGAAAGGCAGGTCCAGCTCAATTCCCTGGAAGGTAAGATTCCCCTTGGGCGCCTCAATTTTTAACCCTCCATTCTTGATAGAGACCCTCTGGAAGAGTATTGGTGGAAACGGGGGATTATTCTTTGCCGAGGGATGATGAGTAACCTCCTTTCCGGCCTTCAGTATTAGACTGGGTTCCTTGAGGAGGATCTCCCTTATCTCCTTTTTTCCCCGGAGAAGATCTGATAGGCTGTATCTGAGTTGAATCTCCTTAATCTGAAATAGCGAGGGAGGTGCACCAGCCCGATGAACTTCCCCTTTTACTCCTTCTATTTTAATTTCAGAAAGGAGGTTTCCCTTTATTTTCTCAACTTTTACTTTAAAAGGAAATCCCTCCCTTTTAATCCAGCTATTCATCCCATCCCTTAAAAGGGGGGTCTTTAGGAGGATGAGGTATAACCCAAGGAGGATCAGAACCCCGCCTCCGACTAAAAGGGCAAGGGTCTTTAAGAGACGCTTTATCATCTTTAACTATGCTTTCCTATTCTGAATTCTATTACAAACCGTTCAAAGAGATTAATTTAAAAATACCATCATAAAAGGCCCTGTCAAGGGGAAACTTAGCTCCTGCTTAGCCCGGATAATTCATATGCCACAAAGACACTAAGTCACAAAGTGTTGATAAAATTTAGAATAAAACAGAAGTTCATAGAGTAATCCAACGCAGCAAAGCCGCAACCAAATAAGGGCCACAGATTTCACTGAATCTCTGGAACACGAATGACACGAATAAACGAATCTACACGAATAAGAATCACCGAGGTGGCAGAACCCCGATTCTGCCACCCTTAGTTCTTTTGCCAACCAACAATCATAATAAATCTGCCAGGGCAAATCAAGCTCAATCATAGCCACTGGCGTAACAAAAATTGGCACCTCTAAAAAGTCCTTGACAGGAAGGATATGACTTGTTATTACGAGAGTAAGATCTGGAATAAGGGTTAATCCCGTTTGACCTGCGGGAAAGTGTAGCAGAAGGGATTTTAAGGCACAAAGCCCGGGGTCTGAAGTTCTGTTTTCATTGATGTTTAGTAGATCAGGATAGCCGGGTTGCCGAAGGACTAATTTAAGGTGGGTCGGCTTTTCTTTTTGGACTTTTAATGCCGCCAGTAGGGACTCCGATTTATCGGAGTCCAAAGGAAGCGAACAGACATAAATGTCTGTCCCTACGAATTCCAAAATGAGGGTTCTCAAAAATGGCTTGATATTTCTAAGAAATACGGTTATCTTTGATATCGGTATGCCCAAAAGGAAGTTCGCACGGTTGAATTATGTGGCTCCATATGTGCTGGTAGGGCTCTTGCTCTGACGGGGGAAAAACCGTAGCGCTCCATTTTATATGGAGCGACTCTTTCCGCCCGATATGAAATCGGGCGCTACAACTCTCTGGAATTCTACCGCACTTTAGTGCAGGGTTGAGGGCCTTTTAGGCCCTTGGGTTTGAGTCCAGTGAACGGGCTAAGGCCCTATCAACCCTCGGCTAAAGCCGGGTAGAAGAGTATATTATAGGAGGTATCTTCCAATGCCGATGATCGAGGTCAGGAGACCTCTCCCACAAGGATTTAACAAGAATATAAAGAAGGGAGGTGATGCAAACAGAGGCTTTGCAGTTGACAGTTCGCTGAAACCAATAAATGTCAAAAATGGAGGTGGTGAAATGAAAGCACGGATGTTTTTCTGTTTTGTAGCCCTGGTTTTGGTGGGCGTTGTTGCTCTACCAGCCTTTAGCCAGACCCCGTTTGTCAAAACCCTGGGGGGAACCAGCCACGATTATGGGTGGTCTGTGGTAGAGGTGTCTGAGGGGGTGCTTGTTGTCACAGGAGGGACTAGGAGTTACGGCGCAGGCCATAATGATTTCATCCTGGCCAAGTTAGATGGCTCAGGGAAACTACTCTTGACAAGAACCCTGGGGGGAACTGGCTTTGATGAGGGGTACTCTGTGGTAGAGGTTTCTGATGGGGGGCTTGTGGTCACAGGACGGACTGAGAGTTACGGCGCAGGGTCTGGTGATCTCCTGTTGGCCAAGTTTGATGGCTCAGGGAATCTTCTCTGGACAAGAACCCTCGGGGGGGCCAGCGAGGATTATGGGTGGTCTGTGGTAGAGGTTTCTGATGGGGGGCTTGTGGTCACAGGATTGACTGCGGGTTACGGCGCAGGTTCTTGGGATCTCCTCCTGGCTAAGTTCGATGGCTCGGGGAATACCTGTATGGGAGAGTTCATCACCCCAGATACCACCTCTTTTGATCCAACCATTACCAGCCCTGATCCAACGATCACCTCTCCTGAACCGGATACAGCAAGCTGGAATCCCACGGTTACCTCGCATACTCCGCCCATAACCTTGGTATGTGAAGTTGCACCAAGGATTAGCTCGATTACTGATGTGGGAAACGACCAAGGCAAACAGGTCCGAATCAAATGGCATCGTTGTTATTGGGACACTCTGGGATCTCCTTATACCATCACCGAATACAGCATTTGGAGAAGGATAGACCTGTATAAAACTTCCCGTTCAGATGCTGAGATTTTGCCCACCGAAGGAGGTTCCCCTTATGAGAGGATGACATATCCTCCAGGGGAATGGGACTTCATAAAGACCGTTCCTGCAAGGGGTGAATTGACCTATAGCACAATCTGCCCCACTTTAGCAGATTCCACAATCGCGGATGGGATGTATTGGTCTGTCTTCTTCGTTTCAGCAATGACCGCTGATCCTCTGGTCTACTTCGACTCCGATCCCGACAGTGGTTATTCAGTGGACAACCTACCTCCTGCCCCACCAAAGGATCTTATAGTCGCATCATCTGGTGATCCTGTAGTCAACCTCTTCTGGAAGCCGAATTCAGAGAGAGACTTGTGGTACTATGCTGTCTATCGGGACACGGTTAGTGAGTTTGAACCTGATTCCTCAAACTTATTGGGCAACACCGCAGATACCACCTACAACGACACCGTTGAAAATGATAGGACCTATTATTATAAAGTCACCGCTTTTGATGTCTCTGGCAATGAGAGTGACCCTTCTAACGAAGGCGTCTACGTGGGCGTCAATGAAGCAGAGTCTTCTATTCTTATACCTAAAGCCTTCACATTATCACAGAACTACCCCAACCCCTTCAATCCTCAAACAACGATCAGATATGCTCTTCCTGAAGATGCTCAGGTGAGTCTGGTTGTCTACAATGTCACTGGTCAGAAGATCAAAACCTTGGTCGATGAGGAACAAGAAGCAGGCTATCACGAATGTGTTTGGGATGGAAAAGACGTAGCCAGCGGGATTTACTTTTACAGGCTTGACGCTGGGGGTTTTGTGGAAACGAGGAAGATGATTTTGCTCAAATAGTTGGAGTAGAAGCTTTGGAACACGAATAACACGAATAAACGAATCCACACGAATAGATAAGAAAGTTAAGGACTTGTGCTATTTGTATATTTGTGGAATTCGTGTTCAAGCTTTATTTTTTGGGGTTGGCATTGGGAGGGGTCCTACCTCTAATTACCAATTTGGCGTTTCTGAATTTCTCAGGTATTTCCGATGTCGATGATCGAGGTCAGTGCAACTGTCTTGCCTACCAACCTCCCACAGATTTTGAATCTGCGGGAGGTTTATCATTCTGGACAGGCCTAAAGGCCTGTCCCTACAATTCATGATGACTTCCTCTAATGTAGGATACCTTTCCCACAATAGGAGGAGGGAAACGGGCTAAATTGGTCCAGGATTTTTTTATATCCAGACCATCCTGTCTATCCTGTCAAAAAATTGTAATTCCGAAATGTCAAGTTGAGTAGCTCTGTGGGGCTCAGTCAATAGGGGTAATCTTTCCCTTGACAAATGGGCTATTTTGCTTTAGTTTTTATGGGATGGATATTAAAGGAAAGTTGAAGAATCTGCCCCAGAGCCCTGGCGTCTACATAATGAAGGATGAAAGGGGCAAACCACTGTATATAGGGAAGGCCAAATCCCTCTCCCACAGACTCCGCTATTATTTTCTGAACACTTCCAGACTTCCCCCGCGGATAAGGGCAATGGCCTCTAAGGTGGAGGACTTTGAGGCAATCATCACCGACTCGGAGATAGAGGCTCTCATCCTGGAGTCCAACCTGATCAAGGAGAACAAGCCTCGCTACAATGTGAACCTTAAGGATGACAAGCGGTATCCCCTAATCAAGATTACCGCAGGGGAAACCTTTCCCCGGGTGATAGTGGTGCGGAGGGCAAAGAGGGATGGGGCAAAATACTTCGGCCCCTACACCAGCGTCAAATCAATGAGATGGACCCTGAGGATGTTGCGGAGGATATTTCCGCTGAGAAGCTGTTCCCAACCGCTGCCGGCCAAAGGTAAAGTCAAGCCCTGCCTCAACTTCTATATCAAACGTTGCTTAGGTGTCTGCCAGGGAAATGTAAGCCAAGAGGATTACCGCAAGATCATAGATGGTGTTCTCCTCTTCCTCTCAGGGAGAAACAGGGTCTTGGAGGAGCATTTGAAGGGGGCAATGGAGGAGGCCGCCAGGAGACAGAATTTCGAGCTGGCCGCCAAATTCAGGGATCAACTGCGGGCTGTGGAAAAGGTCACCCAGTCTCAGAAGATAGTAACCCAGAAGGAGGTAGACAGGGATATAATCTCCTGTGCCCGACAGGGAAGGGATGCCGCTTCAGTTATTTTAAAGATAAGGGGTGGGGCGATGGTGGGAAGGGAGCACTTCTATTTCATCACCCCCTCGGGGGTGGAAGACGGGGAGTTTCTCGCTTCTCTGTTGAAGAGAACCTATCTGAACTCCGCGGATATTCCCCGGGAGATCTTCCTTCCCCAAGAGGTAGAGGAGCAAGAGCTGATAGCTGATTGGCTGGCAAGGAGAAGAGGGGCAAAGGTCAGCCTACTTGTCCCTCAGAGGGGGGAAAAGGCCAAACTGGTTGGTATGGCCGAGGAGAACGCTCAGCTTCTCCTGCAGGAGTTGCTGCTGGAAAGGGCCAGGGCCAAGGAGGGGCCATCCCCTGGAGTTTTGGCCTTGCAGGGCCATCTCCACCTAAAGAAGACTCCCCGGAGGATAGAGGCCTTTGATATCTCCAATATCAGAGGATCTGACTGCGTGGGGTCAATGGTCTCCTTTCTGGATGGGAGACCGCGCAAGGGCTCCTACCGGAGATTCAAGATAAAGACGGTTTCCGCACAGGATGATTACGCTATGATGAGGGAAGTGATAAATAGGAGGTACCAGAGGGTCTTGCAGGAGAAGGCAGACCTTCCAGATCTTGTCTTGGTAGATGGTGGCAAGGGGCAGCTCTCGGCAGCGAGAAAGGCTTTGAGGGATCTGGGGGTAAAAGATCAGCCGGTGATAGGCTTGGCCAAGAGATTGGATGAGGTCTTCCTCCCCGGCAGATCCCAGTCCATTATGTTCCCCAAGGGTTCACCGGCGTTGAGGCTCATCCAGAGGGTGAGGGATGAGGCCCATAGGTTTGCCATCTCCTACCATCGACTCCTGAGGAAGAAGAGAACGATAAGATCGGAGTTGGAAGAAATAGAGGGAATTGGCAAGAGGAGGGAGGAAACCCTCCTCAGGGCTTTTGGCTCCTTAGAAGGGGTGAGGAAGGCAGGGCTTGCGGAGCTGGAGAGGATTGAGGGGATGAATAGGAGGGCCGCGCGGAATGTCTTCAACTACTTTCATCCCCCAGAGGAAAGAGCAACAGTTCACGGGGAACAGGGATCAGTTTTCAGGGATCGGGGACCAGGAGTCGGGGATCAGGGGTCAGAGGTCGGGGAAAGTAGATGAATTGGCGACCGAAAGGAGCTAAGTTCACGTTTCGGAATTTCTAAGAAATTCCGAAACGTCGGGGGATGTTTGAAGGGGGTATGCCCCCTTCAAGGGTGACAGCGGAGCAATCCGAGCGAGCGGAGGATTGCGGAGCGCCATAGGGTCGGTGAGACCCTCTGGAGAAGTTAGCGACCGCAAGGGAGCTAAGTTCTATCGTGGGAGGCATCTCCCCTGGGCGGAGCCTCGGGCAAGCCTGATGCCGATATTCGAGGTCAGGAGACCTCTCCTATAAGGTTGATCAGATAGTTGATCCAAGTCTTTCAGTGGATGATAACAACCACAAAGAGTGAGGGCTGAGGAATTTCCATTTCCCACATTCTTAATTGCCTTTTTCCGTGAGATTTCGTGGCGAACTTTTACCTTAGAATCAAATATTCCCTCTTAGATACCCCCTGGGGGGAGATGTTTGTAGCCGCCACCGGGGAGGGCCTCTGTTATCTGAGCCTGAACAAGATCGATATTAATGCCCTCCTCCAATCATCCCTTTTCCAGAGGAAGGTCGATCTGGTGCGGGATGACGGGAACTTTTCCGAATTTAATGGAAGGTTAAAGGATTACCTTGGGGGGAGGAAGGTCTCCTTCCCCGAACCGCTCGACCTGCGGGGATCAACCCCCTTTCAGAGGATGGTCTGGGAACAGACGGCTACTATCCCCTATGGAGAGGTGAGAAGCTACGGTTGGCTGGCTGAAGAGATAGGGCATCCAAAGGCGGCCAGGGCAGTGGGCAGGTCATTGGCCTTCAATCCTCTTCCCATAGTTATCCCCTGTCATCGGGTGGTGCGGAAAAACGGGAAATTGGGTGGCTTCAGTGGAGGCCTGAAATTGAAAAGGAGGCTCTTAGAGCTTGAAGGCCTGCAGTTGAGCCTGAAGTTGGATGAGATCCAATGATAGAGGTGATTACCATAAAAGTAGGCCCATGGGAGACAAACTGTTATCTTGTCACCCCCAAGGGCGGAGAGGAATCAATGATCATCGATCCAGGGGCAGAACCTGAGCGGATACTCTCGCAGGTAGGAGGCCTTAATGTGAGGTATGTTATCAACACCCACGGACATAGCGATCATATTGGGGCCAATAGAGCAATCAAAGAAGCCAGCGGAGCAAAGATTCTCATCCACAGGGATGATGCATCAATGCTTACCCATCCCCAGGAGAACCTCTCCCTTCTTTGGAGCCAGGAGATAACCTCTCCCCCAGCAGACAGGCTCTTGGAGGGAGGAGAAAAGATCAGGCTCGATGGAATCTCCTGGAAGGTGATACACACCCCAGGCCATTCACCAGGGGGGATAAGTCTCCTGGGGGATAATTGGCTCTTCTCTGGAGATACCCTTTTTGCCGGCTCGGTGGGGAGAACAGACCTACCGGGGGCTTCCTGGGAGGTTCTTTTGGAATCTATCAGGAAAAATTTTTTGACCTTAGATGATCAGGTGATTGTCTATCCGGGCCATGGCCCCTCTACAACCATAGGAGAGGAGAGAAGATGGAACCCGTTTCTCCAATAGTTGAAGGGGAGGTAGATGGCTTTCTTCACTACCTCTCCGTAGAGAGGGGGCTATCGGCCAATACCTTAGAGGCCTATTCCCGTGACCTGAACCGTTTTC
>DAOVCL010000055.1 GCA_030670005.1 Candidatus Zixiibacteriota bacterium
GCCAGAGATACGGCTTGGAGCTTATTCCCTCGGAGAACTTCGCCAGTCCCGCGGTTCTGGAGGCACTGGGGTCGGTGCTCACCAACAAGTATTCAGAGGGCTATCCCCACAAGAGGTATTATGGGGGAAACCAGTTTGTGGATGTGGCCGAGGATCTGGCCATTGAGAGGGCCAAAGAGCTTTTTGGTGTAGAGCATGTCAATGTCCAACCCTATTCAGGTTCTCCGGCAAACATAGCCGTCTACTTCGCCCTTCTGAGCTTTGGCGATAAGGTTATGGGTATGAACTTGGCGCATGGAGGGCACCTCACCCATGGCCATCCGGTAAACTTCTCCGGCAAGTCCTATGCCTTTATGCAATATGGGGTAGAGAAGAAGGGCGAGAGGATTGACTACGAGGAGGTGAGGCGGATTGCCCTGCGGGAGAGGCCAAAGCTTATCCTCTCCGGGGCTACTGCCTACCCAAGGGAGATAGACTTTGGGGCCTTTCACGAGATTGCCCAGGAGGTGGGGGCGATTAGTATGGCCGATATAGCCCACATAGCTGGCCTGATAGTGGGAGGCGTCCACCCCAGTCCCTTTCCCTTCACCGATGTAGTCACTACCACCACCCATAAGACCCTGAGGGGCCCTCGGGGGGCGATGATTATGTGTAAGGAGAAATTTGCCAAGGATATAGATCGAGCAGTCTTCCCCGGGATGCAGGGTGGCCCCCATGACCATGTCAATGCAGCCAAGGCGGTTGCTTTTCAGGAGGCCCTGCAGCCAGGTTTCAAGGAGTATACCCAGCAGATAGTGAAAAATGCCAAGGCCCTGGCAGATGAGCTCCTCTCCCATGGCTTCAGGCTGGTCTCCGGGGGAACAGATAATCACCTCATCCTTATAGACCTCACCAACAAGGGAGTTACGGGAAAGCAGGCCGAAGAGGCATTGGATAGATCTGGGATAACCTGCAACAAGAATATGGTTCCCTTTGATCCTCGCACCCCCTTTAACCCCAGCGGGGTAAGGATAGGGACTCCTGCCCTGACCACCCGAGGGATGAAGGAAGGGGAGATGAAGCTTGTGGGAAGATTTCTGGCACAGGTGATAGACAACTTCGGCCAGGAGGAGGTCTACCAGAAGGTTAGAGCCCAGGTGAGGGAACTCTGTGAGGCCTTCCCCCTCTATGCTGACCTCTGATGCCCAGGCCAAGTTGGGACGAATACTTCCTGGGTATAGCCAAGCTGGTTGCCTCCAGGGCTACCTGTCTGCGGCGGAAGGTGGGGGCGGTGGTGGTCAAGGATCAAAGGATCCTGGCCACAGGTTACAATGGTGCTCCAGCAGGCCTGAAGCACTGCGATGAGGTCGGTTGTCTACGGGATAAGCTGGGTATCCCCCCCGGGGAGAGACAGGAACTCTGTCGGGGCATTCACGCCGAACAGAATGCCATCGTGCAGGCAGCCACCTCGGGGGTGGACATAAGGGGGGCCACCCTCTACTGCACCAACCAGCCCTGTATCCTGTGTACCAAACTCCTTATAGGCGCTGGTATAATAAGGGTTGTAGTGGCCGAGGGCTATCCGGATAGCCTCGCCCGTGACCTGCTTAAAGAGGCGGGAATACCCCTGGAGAGGGTATAAAAGATCCTTGTTTATTGGGGATTGTCCCTCAGGCAATCCCGCTTGACAGGCTTTGAAAGCGGGTGTATTATCTTTAGGTGATAACCAAAACTTTATTATTGTTTAGCCGGAATAATTCGCATGCCACAAAGGCACCAAGTCTCGATTAAATTTTGATTAAGCAAATATTCACAGGTTAAAGTGGAGAAGGTCAATTTAATAAACAGGTGTTTTTATATTTAGTGACTTCGTGGCCAAATTTACGAATAAGTTCGGGTTAGGAGTTTTCAGGTAAAGGGATTACCAGATGAAGATTATCGACGAGGGGACGGGTTGGATTGAGGTTATCTGTGGGAGCATGTTCAGCGGCAAGAGCGAGGAGCTTATTCGTCGGTTGAGGCGGGCAAAGATAGCCAAGCAGAAGGTTCAGGTTTTTAAGCCTAAGATTGACGACAGATATAGCCAGAACCATATCGTCTCCCACAATGACCAGAGGATAGAATCGGAACCAGTGGGTTCAGCCCGGGAGATATTAGAGAGGCTACATCCAGATACCCAGGTGGTGGGCATAGATGAGGCCCAGTTTCTGGGGATGGAACTGGTGGATGTATGTGATAGATTGGCCAATGAGGGGAGAAGGGTTATCGTGGCTGGCCTGGACCAGGATTACCGAGGCGAGCCATTCGAGCCCATCCCTCAGCTTTTGGCCATTGCCGAGGATATAACAAAGACTCTGGCCGTCTGTATGGTCTGCGGCCGACCAGCCAACAAGTCCCAGAGACTGGTAGAGAGCAGGGAGAGGGTTCTTGTGGGGGCAGAAGGGGCTTATGAACCCAGATGCAGGAACTGCTTTGTCCCCCCCGAGGATTAGGTCACATTTCGGAATTTCTAAGAAATTCCGAAATGTGGGGGTAGTTTGAAGTCCCGCACTTATGCATAAGTGCGGGATTCAAGGGTGACAGCGGAGCGCCAATCTTTGTAGACTAGGGGTCGGATTTATCCGACCTGCTTTTAGAGCGACCGAAGGGAGTTAAGTTCTAATGGGTCGGTTTGAATACTTTGAACATCTGGCAGATATGGGAATAATCGGCAGGGGAGCAAGCCTTGCCCAGGCCTTTGAGGAGGCAGCTAAGGCTATGTTCAACCTGATGGTGGATATAGACCAGGTAGAGCCAAAGGAGAGGATCCCCATTCACTGCCAGGGTGGGGACCGGGAAGAGCTCTTCGTGGAATGGTTGAATGCCCTTTTAACTGAGGCGGACATCAACGGTATGGTCTTCTCTCGATTTTCGGTAGAAAGTCTCACCGGGGAAGAGCTGAGTGGTTGGGTGAAGGGCGAGGGTTTGGACCCCGAGAGACACCATGCAAAAACTGAGGTAAAGGCGGCAACCTATTCCGGGTTGGCTGTTGGGGAGAAGGGCGGCGAGTTCTACGCTCGCTGTGTGGTTGATCTCTAAGGAGGTGGAGAAATGGAACTAAAGAAGCTGAAAGCAAAAGGGAAGTATGAATGGGTCATCCCCCGCCAGGGGGAGATGAGGGTGCCAGGGAAGATCTTTGCCAACCAAGGGTTGGTAGAGGAGATGGATGAGAAGGTGTATGAGCAGATAAGCAATGTGGCCTGTCTCCCCGGGATACAGAAGTTCTCCCTGGCAATGCCTGATGCCCATTGGGGGTATGGCTTCCCTATAGGTGGGGTGGCGGCCTTTGATCCTGCCCAGGGTGGGGTAGTCTCCGTGGGAGGGGTGGGCTTCGATGTAAACTGTGGGGTAAGAACTTTGCATACTGGGCTTGAGTTGGAAGAGGTGAAACCCAGGCTCAAGGAGTTGGTGGATACCCTCTTTAACATTGTTCCCGCTGGGCTTGGATCCAGGGGGAAGATCTCCCTCTCCTCCTCCCAGGTGGAGGGTGTGCTCACCAAGGGATCACAATGGGTGGTGGAGCTTGGCTATGGGGAGAAGGAGGATCTGGAATTCACTGAGGAGAACGGTATGGTCCCAGGAGGTGATCCGGGGGCGGTAAGCCAGAAGGCCCTGCAGAGGGAGAGGAGGCAGGTGGGAACCCTGGGTTCAGGGAATCACTATCTGGAGGTGCAGTGGGTAGAGGAGATCTACGAGCCATCAACAGCGGCCAAGTTTGGGTTTAAGGAGAATATGGTGGTCATCACCATTCATTGCGGCTCCAGGGCCCTGGGCCATCAGGTGGGAACCGACTACCTGAGGACCTTAGCCGAGGCCTCCCGCAAGTATGGCATCCCCATAAGGGAGAGGGAACTCGTCTGTGCACCAATTGATTCCCCCGAGGGAAGGAGGTATTTCTCCGCGGTGAACTGCGCCATAAACTATGCCTTTGCCAACCGACAGGTAATCACTCACCTGGTGAGAGAGGGTTTGGGTAAGGTATTTCCTCAGGCAGAGGCTAAACTGCTCTATGATGTGGGCCACAACACCTGCAAGGTGGAGACCCACAGGATAGATGGTCAAGAGAGACAGGTTTATGTCCACCGCAAGGGGGCCACTCGTGCATTTGGCCCCCAGAGGAAGGAGCTCCCCCGCCCTTATCAGGGTGTGGGCCAGCCGGTGATCGTTGGGGGAACGATGGGGACATCCTCCTATATACTGGTAGGGACCGAGTCCGGCGAGGAGAAGGCATTTGCCTCTGTCTGCCATGGGGCGGGAAGGAGGATGAGCCGCAAGCGGGCGATGAGAACCTGGAGGGGAGAGAGACTGCTGGATGAGCTTAAATCCCAGGGGATCTATATAAGAGGTCATTCTATGTCCGGTTTGGCCGAGGAGGCCCCTCTGGCCTACAAGGATGTCTCCGAGGTGGTGGAGGCAATTCACAACGGGGGCTTGGCCAGAAAGGTGGTCAAGCTCAAACCCATAGGCTGCGTCAAGGGGTAGATTTCAGAAGAGGCCAATTCCCTTGCCTTATGTCCACTAAGGTCCGGCGAATTATAGTTTTAAGCCCCTCAGTTTTTGGAAAAGGGGTAAGGGGAAAATCCTGGATTTTATTTCCAGCCCTCCTTAGGCTATTCTCATATTATAGGTTTTCAGACTTGTATGCCAAAGGTTTCTGTTGGGTCTCCGGGCTTTGAGCACGAGGGACTCTGGGCACCACAACCGGGAAAAATTTGAGGAGAAATGGCTTGACTTTTGAGAGGGGTTAAATTATTCTTGGGTAGTAAAATTTTCATCGCAGAAGGAGGTGAGGCTATGGGAACATAAATTTTTGGGGTGTTATGCCAACCGGGCCTGAAAATCGGTTCTTTCTGCCGAAGGATGGAAGGTTTGGTTGACCCCGGCTTTAAACCTTTTCAAAGGGAGGCAAAAGTGAAGAAGTTCAGTTTTCTGTTAGTAGCAGCCTTAATGGTTTTTGGAGTTTTTACCTATGCTGTTGCTGCCGACCATCTTCTAATCACCGAGTTCTGCGTTAGCCCGACTGAAGGAGAGTTTGTGGAGATATATAATCCAACAGGAAGCACGATTGATCTTACCGATTACTACCTGACTGACGACTGTTATAGGGGCAATAATGACTATATTTATGTGGTTAATGGAGCCACCAATGTATACTCCTATGACTTCCTTGTTCAATTTCCGAGCGGGTCATCAATTGACCCTGGAGAATACCAGACCATATCTACCCGGGGGGCAGATGACTTCTATGGCCAATATTCTGTTTTTTCTACCTACGAACTCAAGTCACAGAATGCCTCTATCCCCGATATGATCCCAATTGATGTTAGTAGCGACCCTACTCTCTCCAATACCGGCGAGATGATTATGCTATTCTACTGGGATGGGAGTAGCGATTTGGTAAAGGATGTGGACTATGTTATCTGGGGTGATAAAGTTGAGTTTGTGGATAAGACAGGAGTATCTATTGATGGCCCCGATCCAGGCTCTGCCTCCAGCACCTATTCTGCCGATACCGACTCAGCAAATCAGGCAATCGTGGACCCTGATGGTGGAGGTGGGTACCCCCATGGGGTTGGGAAAACAGCGCAACGGGCTGGGACTACGGAGGCATCAGAGACATTAACTGGAGGTAACGGTATTACTGGTCACGACGAAACCAGTGAAGATATGTCCGTAAGCGGTGAGTCTTGGACGGTTGACGACACTGCAACTCCGGGAGAGCCCCCGTCCGGTGTTCCTCTTGCTCAGGGTTCTTTACCTTTGGCTTTCTCCCTTTCCCAGAACTACCCCAATCCATTTAACCCTGTCACTCAGATATCTTTCTCACTGCAGGAAAGGGCAGAGGTGAGGTTGTCCGTTTACAACATCGTTGGACAGAAAGTAGCTGAGCTGGTCAATGGGAAGTTGGATGCGGGAAGTTATCGGGCAAGCTGGGACGCTAAAGGGTTTACAAGTGGAATTTACTTCGGTCGGTTAAAGGCTGGAGCTAATGAAAAGGTTATAAAGATGATATTGCTGAAATAGCCAGCTTACATTCTTTTGGAAAAAGTTGTTGACCTCATAGGAAAGAGGTATTATATTTACCTAGGCTAAAGGTGAGAGTTATCCTATGAGGGAGAAGTCACGGGAGACAAAGAGAGGAGGGAAGTTTACTCTGTTAGAGAATGGGCTGAGATTACCTACGGTGTAAGGTGACTCGGCCTATTTTTTAGGAACAGCTTTAACCATAGCTCGGAAAGGGGGTGATAGACCTCAAAACTGAGTCTTAGAAGGTTCAAGGGTTTATTATCTTTTTTAACTTAAGGGGGAAAGATGAAAAAGCTAATGTTTGGTATTTTTGTAACTGCCTTGGTGGCATTGGGGATTGTGCCCCTATATGCACAGGTAGAGATGATCTCCAATGGCGACTTTGAGACCTGGAGCAGTGGTCCAGACAACGATCCTGATGACTGGGAATCTGAGACATCAGGGATAAGTGCACGGCAGGAGGGCACCTTAGTTCATGGGGGAAGCTACAGTGCCAAGCTGAAATTGACCTCGTCGACTGCGACCCAGAGGTTTACCCAGGTGATAAGTGGAATCACTGCCGGCAATGATTATACTTTCTCTTTTTATGCTCTGGACAATGACACCACGGCAAGGGCCCGGGTTGCTATCCGCTGGTATGACAGTGGAGGAGGGTTCATAAGTGGATATTATGGCGGCTATACTAGCGATAACCCGGCCTGGCAACAGTTGTCCTCAGGTGCCAAAACTGCGCCAGCGGGAGCGGTAGAAGCACATGCGGAGATAAGGCTTTACGATACCTCGGGTTTTCAGGATAGTGCGTTTATCTATGTGGATGATGCCTCTTTCTTGGGGCCGAGCGGCGACACAACTCCACCCACAGTGAACATAGCCTTTGCCACTGGGCAGACTGGTATGGATGTGCATTTCAGCGAGGCAGTGGACGAAACTTCTTCTGAAAATACTGCCCACTATACTTTAACAACTGGACTGATCATAGCTGGTGCCTCCAGGGATGTATCCGATCTGTCCATCGTTCACCTTACCACAGGGAATCAAACCAACGGATTGCCGGATACCCTGGTTGTGAATGGGGTAGCTGATACCTCTGGCAACCCAATGACCATCCCCGGCTGGAGTCCGTTCCATCAGGGATTCACCCCCATTTCCATGATCCAAACGCCTATCTCCGCCTCCAATGATACCTCTCAGCTCTTCGGTGAGATCGTGACCATCACAGGCTTAGTGACCGCCGATACGAGCACCTATTCCCACTATTATGTATACATTCAGGATGGAGATGCAGCCTGGACAGGGATAAAGGCTCACTTTACTGGATGGGGAGCTGTGAAGGGTGATAGTGTAACTGTCGCTGGACAGGTATTGGAGTATTACGGGGAGACCGAGGTAGAAGCCCAGGGGGTCTACCATGTGGTCAACAGCTCTGGCAACGAGTTACCTGTCCCCACAGTGGTGCAGACAGGTGATGTAGCACCCGGCTCCCCTACTGCGGAGTCATACGAGTGCGTGCTCGTTCAGGTCAGCAAGGCCTGGGTTACCGACACTTTGGACTATGGAGAATGGAAGATATACGACGGTTCCTCTGATTCCTGCATGGTTGGCCATAAGGCTGAATACTCCTATACTCCGGAATTAGGTGACACTGTTGGTGTTATTGGTGTTCTGCGCTATGCCTATGGGAATTTCAGGATGGATCCTCGGGATGACGAAGACATCGACACTGTTGTGGTTGGGGTAAGGTTCAGCGAGCTATCTGCGGTCCCTGCTTCTTTCTCCCTCTCCCAGAACTATCCCAACCCGTTCAACCCAGTGACTCAAATTTCTTTCTCATTACCTGAAAGGGCAGAAGTAAGGCTGGCTGTTTACAACATAGTCGGCCAAAAGGTAGCCGAGTTGGTGAATGAGAAGTTGGATGCCGGAAGTTATCAGGTAAGCTGGGATGGCAGATCCTTCGCCAGTGGCGTCTATTTCTATAGGATGGAGGCTGAAGACTATCGTATGACCAGGAAGATGGTATTGCTCAAGTAGATGCTGAAAAGAAATGCCGTTTTCGGGAGGGCAGGGTTCCCCCTGCCCTCCTTTTTTTGCGAAAATTAAGTGAGAATGCCCGACCGCTTACGGTGGGGATGAATCGTGGCAGAACAGGGGTTCTGCCACCTCGCTTTTGAGATTATACCTAAGGAAGGAGGTTATGATGTCTACTCGACAGAAGCTAATGTTTGGCATTTTTATAATTGTATTAGCGGCATTGGTGATTGTGCCGGCATATGGCCAGGTGGAAATGATCTCCAATGGTGGGTTTGAGACCTGGACTAATGGGCCAAATTCAGATCCCGATGATTGGAACTCGATTGCTGTCTACAGCGCCTACCAGGAGGCCGATACCGTCCACGGGGGAAGTTACAGTTGCAGATTGTATCTGACTTCCACCGCAAATGAGAAATTTTGGCAAGGGATCAGCGGGATTACTGCCGGCAACGATTATGAATTTTCCTTTTATGCGTATGACAACGATCCCGCTGGTCGGGTAAGAGTGTGCATCGTATGGCTGAGGGGCGATGGCAGCCAATGTGGGGGCTTTTACGGTGACTATACTGAGGACCAGGATTCCTGGCAACAGCTCTCCTCGGGCGCTCAGACAGCTCCGGCCGAGGCCGAATCAGCTAAGGCGGAAATTAGGGGCTATGATGTCAGCGCCAATTGGGACGGCGATGCTACCTTTTTTGTAGATGATGCCTCCTTTTTGGGGCCAGGCGAAGACACAACCCCACCAACAGTGAGCATAGCTTTTGCTACTGGCCAAACAGGTATAGATGTCCACTTCAATGAGGCTGTGGATGAGACGTCCTCTGAAAATACTCTCCACTATGCCTTAACAAGTGGGCTCGGAATTACTGGGGCTTCCAGGGATGTTTCGGATTATTCCATCACTCATTTGACCACTGCCAGTCAGACCAATGGAATTGCCGACACCCTGATCGTATCAGGGGTTGCAGATACGGCTGGGAATAGTATGACAACACCGGATACAGTTGCCTTCAGGCAGGGTATAACCCCCATCTCCGCGGTCCAGGATACATCCTCTGATGGCGACACCTCCCTCTTAGAGGGGGAGACGGTTACCATAACCGGTATTGTTACTGCCTCTTTTGCCAGTGGTTACAACTTTTATTTTCTGGGAAATTCGTCTGGTGGACCCTGGAGCGCCATCTTCATCTATGATTCTGACCATTCACCTTCGGTGGGAGACAGCCTCATACTGGCCGGAGTGGTTAAGGAGTATACCTACGGCTGTGGAGGGAGAGGGAAAACCGAGATAGCCCCAGTAGCATACTACAGTTTAGAAAGCACAGGGAACAGTCTCCCGGATCCCGAACTGGTGAATACTGGGGATGTGAGCAATGACTCTCCCACAGCGGAGATGTATGAGAGCGTGTTGATAAGGTTGACCGGTGTGAAGGTGGTGGGAGAGTTTGATGAGTGGGATGAATGGAAGGTGGCCAATATCGGCTTTGATTCCCTCGTAGTTGGCCACCATAGCACTTACAGTTATGTTCCCTCGCTGGGCGATAGCCTGGATCTGACCGGTCCTCTGAACTATGCCCACTGTAACTACAAGATTGATCCCAGGGGCGACTCAGATATCGTCCTGCTCACAGATCAGCCCCCTCAGATCTCCAATGTATCCCAGGTGCCCATCTATCCGGCCAGCAGCGACACGGTGGTGATCTCAGCCAGGGTTACCGATGCCGAGGGAGGCAAGAGCGTCAGTTCGGTTTATTTGCTCTACTCCATAAATGCTTCTCCCTATGACAGCACAGCTATGCTGGATGATGGTATTCCTCCCGATCAAACCTCAGGCGACACCATCTACACCGCCCAAATCCTTCCCCAGGTAAATGGCACCTTAGTCAATTACTATCTGAAGGCTACAGATAATGCTGGGCAGGTAACGATTGATCCTCCTGATGCCCCGGCAACAACTTACTCCTACACTGTGGGGGAGCTTCCTCCTACCGTGGTTATAAATGAGGTCTATTATGACTCCCCTGGGGGAGACGTCCACACCTTTACTGAGCTTAAAGGCGATCCAGGAACAAGCCTGGATGGGTACAACCTTATAGGGGTGAATGGATCTAACGGTTCGACATATCGGACGATTTCCCTC
>DAOVCL010000068.1 GCA_030670005.1 Candidatus Zixiibacteriota bacterium
GCAGGAGAAGGACAACAGGGAGCTCCCCATATATATCGTCTATCCCACTAAGGGAATGGAGGTAACCTTTGACTATGCGGCAACAGGTATAGAAGCCGTTAAGGCCATAAGCTTTTTGGCCGGTAAGAACAGATACCCACAAAAGAGAGAGTCTCAGGGGAGGTCAATTACCCTCTCCTTGGAGGGCTGGGTCTTCCCCAACAGCGGGATAACCTTTGTCTGGTGAGGAGAAGATGAAAGCCTATGTAAATGGACGATGGATAGAGGGAGAGGGAGATTTTCAGGTCCTGAACCCATATAACAACCAACAGATAGGATCAGCCCCTCTGCTCTCCTCCCAAGAGGTAAGGGAGGTGGTGAAGGGGGCAAGAGAGGGCCTTGCCCAGATGGAGTCCCTCTCCCGATACGAGAGATACCAGATACTGCAGAGGACGGCCCAGGGTCTCAAGCAGGACTCAGAGAAGTTAGCCCAACTCCTCTCCCTGGAGGTGGGAAAGACCATCAGGGAGGCCAGAGGAGAGGTCTCCCGGGCAATCCAGACGGTCACTCTTTCCTCAGAGGAGGCCAAAAGAATCAGCGGAGAGGTAGTTCCCTTCGACTCTGCCCCCGGTTCAGGGGACAGAATCGGCTTCTACCTCAGGGTCCCCATAGGGGTGGTAGGGGCTATAACCCCTTTCAACTTCCCCCTCAATCTGGCCCTACACAAAGTGGCCCCGGCCCTGGCTGCAGGCAATAGCGTCATCCTCAAACCAGCCTCTGCCACGCCCCTCACAAGTGAGCTCCTCTGTCGGCTCCTCTTGCAGGCCGGTCTCCCCCCAAAGGGGATAAGTCTGGTTACCGGTAGGGGGGAGGAAGTTGGGGAGGCCTTGGTGAGGGACGAGAAGGTGAGGATGATAACCTTCACCGGATCTCTGGATGTGGGGAGAAGGATAATGCAGGGCTTAGGACTGAAGAAGGCCACGATGGAACTGGGGTCAAACTCGGCTGTAATCGTGGAGAAGGACGCAATCCTGAGTGAGGCCCTCCCCAGGATAAGGGATGGGGCCTTTGCCCTTGCCGGACAGGTCTGCATCTCGGTGCAGAGGGTCTATGCGCACAAGGAGATATACGATGATTTTCTCGATGGTTTCATCCCCTTGGTAAGGGAGATAAAATCAGGGGATCCTTTAGATGGGACCACCGATATGGGGCCGATGATCTCCCCTCAGGCCGCTCGGAGGGCAAAGGAGTGGGTAGATGAGGCCATAGATAGAGGAGGCAAGCTTCTCACCGGGGGAGGGGTGAAGGGAAGCTTTATGGAACCCACCGTCCTAACAGAGGTTCCCCGGGACTGCCGGGTGAGCTCGCAGGAAGCGTTTGCCCCCTTAGTGGTGGTCAACCCCTATGGGGAGCTCGATGAGGCCATCGAAGAGGTAAACAAGTCCATATATGGCCTGCAGGCAGGGATATATACCCAGGATCTTGATCGGGCCCTCAAAGCGGCCCGCAGGATAGAGGTGGGAGGGGTAATCATAAATGACATTCCCACCTTCCGGGTTGACCTTATGCCCTACGGCGGGGTGAAGGGGAGCGGTCTGGGGAGGGAGGGACCCAAGTATGCCATAGAAGAGTTTACGGAGCCGAAACTTGTCTCCATCAGATTCCATAAGTAGAGTTCTGGTGATCCTCTTGGATGGGGTGGGAGTAGGAGAGCTTCCCGATGCCGGAGATTATGGAGATAAGGGCTCAAATACCTTGGGGAACCTGGCCCAGGCGGTTGGTGGGCTTAAGCTACCACATCTGGAGCTTATGGGCCTGGGGAACATAATCCCACTGAAAGGGGTACCCCCTCAGGGTTCTCCCCAGGCAAATTA
The DNA here is from genome assembly GCA_030670005.1 of Candidatus Zixiibacteriota bacterium. Taxonomy (GTDB): domain Bacteria; phylum SM23-81; class DAOVCL01; order DAOVCL01; family DAOVCL01; genus DAOVCL01. The sequence continues at coordinate 1,854 of DAOVCL010000068.1, forward strand.
CGGCAAGCTAAGTGAAAGGGCCCCAGGAAAGGACTCCACTTCCGGCCATTGGGAGCTTATGGGGTTAACCCTGAAGAGACCTTTCCCCACCTATCCTAATGGTTTCCCTCCTCAGTTGATAAGGAAGTTTGAAGCCATGATAGGGAGGAAGGTCCTGGGGAACTATCCTGCCTCCGGGACCCAGATCATCCAAGATCTGGGGGAGGAACACCAGAAGAGCGGTTGGCCCATCGTCTATACCTCCGCAGACAGCGTCTTCCAGATAGCCGCCCATGAGGAGGTAATCCCCCCAGAGGAGCTTTACCAAATCTGCTTCCAGACTAGGGAGATCCTCAGCGGGGAAGATGGGGTGGGGAGGGTGATCGCCCGTCCCTTTTTGGGCCAGCCCGGCTCCTACTGGAGGACGGAGAGAAGGAAAGACTTTTCCCTACCCCCTCCTGGGAATACGGTTCTGGACCTATTGAAGGTCAACGGTTATCCTGTGGTGGGAATAGGCAAGATCCCCGACCTCTTTGCCGGAAAGGGATTTACTCAAACGGTAAAGGCCAAGAACAATCCAGAGAATATGGCCAAGATCCTGGAGACCTGCGGGAGGGTAGAGAGGGGGCTGATATTCACCAACCTTGTGGACTTCGATATGCTCTGGGGGCATCGGAACGATCCCCAGAGGTTTGCCCAGGGGTTAGAGGAGTTCGACGGCTGGCTACCGAAATTCCTGGAGACTCTCATCCCATCCGATCTTCTCCTCATCACCGCAGATCATGGTTGCGATCCCACCACCCCCAGCACCGACCACTCCCGGGAGTATGTGCCCGTCTTAGCCTGGGGGAAAGGGATAAGATCTGGAGTCGACCTGGGAATAAGGGAGACATTTGCCGATCTGGGAGCGGCCATATCCCAGGCCCTGGGGATCAGGGGGACGGGAGAGGGAAGAAGCTTCCTGAGGGAGATAGTTTGACGGGATGGACTGGGTGATCAGGATAGACGAAAATCGTCTACCCATGCTCCTTGTGGATGTTATCATCCACAGCAAGGTGAATGGAACCACGGATGAACACGGATAAACCAAAAGGAGCTGAGGGAAGTCTATGGAGCTGAGATCCAGACTTTGCCACCTGGTCCCTCGATGGTCAATAGTTTCCTTAATTCTACATTCAAAGCTTTGCTATGTGGGAGGCATCTCCCCTGGGCGGAGCCTCGGGCAAGCCTGATGCCGATCAAAAGTGTGCTGTCAGGAGTTACCTCCTGACAGCTCTTGCAATAGACGGGATGAGTAAAAAATCCGGTAAATCCTGTTATCCCGTCAGAAAAGCTCCGCCGCAGGGTGTTAAGTTCATGTCTCGAAAATTTGATGAGCTGATAGATAGAGCAAGGCAAGCGCAGAGCAAAGCCTATGCCCCTTACTCTAAGTTCAAGGTAGGAGCTGCTATCTTAACTGAAGACGGGGATATCTACAGCGGATGCAATGTGGAGAACTCCTCCTATGGGTTAACCATCTGCGCAGAGAGGGGGGCCCTCTTTAAAGCCATCTCCGAGGGTAAGCGGAGGTTTAAGTCGGTGGTTGTCTTCTCCGATAGGCTGGCCTACCCCTGTGGGGCTTGCCTCCAGGTTCTGGCCGAGTTCTCCCCGGAAATGGAGGTCTGCCTGGCCAGCAGCAAGGGGGAGCTAAAAAAGTTCAACCTCAGGGACCTCCTCCCCCAGCCGTTTGCAATTGGCAATGAGCAATGATAATTTAGCATTGAAAAAATTGACAAAGGGCAGATTCCATTCTAATTTGATAGCAAGGAATTTCCTTTTTTGGACAGGATATACAGGATTGTCAGGATATAAAGAAATTGTGTAAATCCTGTCAGAGAAACCCATGGATCTTGGTTAAGTTCGCAATCTCACAGATGGAGTGGAGAATTGGGCTTTAAGCCAGATGATATCTTACAGGGGCTAAACCCTCAGCAGAGGGAGGCGGTGGCCCATAGGGAGGGCCCCCTGCTGATCATCGCCGGGGCAGGAACCGGAAAGACAAAGGTCATCACCCACCGCATTGCCTGGCTTGTGGCCACAAAGATGGCCAGGCCGGAGGAGATACTGGCCCTCACCTTCACCGACAAGGCCGCCCTGGAGATGGAGGAGAGAGTGGACATCCTCCTCCCCTATGGTTTTGCCAATGTCTCTATCAGCACCTTTCATGCCTTTGGAGACAGGCTGCTCAGGGAGTATGCCTTAGAGCTGGGACTATCGAGTGAGCTTAAGGTCCTCTCCCGCCCTGAGCAGGTGATCTTCTTCCGCCAACACCTCTTTGAATTTCCCTTAGACTTTTATCGGCCCTTGGGCTCACCCACCAAGTTCGTGGAGGCTATAGTCACCCTCTTCAGCCGGGCCAAGGATGAGGACATCAACCCTGAGGAGTATCTAAGGTATGCCCAGACCCTCAGGGAGGAGGCGGAGAGGAACCCTGAGGCTAAGGAGCTTTCCCAGGAGGCCCGAAGAGAGGAGGAGCTTGCCCGCACTTACCAACTCTATCAGGAGTTTATGGCCAAGGAGGGGATGCTTGACTTCGGGGATCAGGTTGCCCTGGCCCTCAGGCTCCTGCGGGAGAGGGCTGAGGTCTTGAAGGAGGTTCAGGAGAGGTTTAAGTTCATCTTGGTTGATGAGTTTCAGGACACAAACTACTCCCAGTTTCAGTTGCTTAAGCTTTTGGCTGGCAGCCATCGCAACCTCTGTGTGGTGGGAGATGACGATCAGTCCATCTACAAGTTCAGGGGAGCAGCGATAAGCAACATCTTAGGGTTTGCCGATACCTATCCCGGGGCGAAAAAGATCGTCCTGGCCAAAAACTATCGATCTACCCAAATTATCTTAGACTCCGCTTACCGGCTCATCCAGAACAACAACCCCGATAGGCTTGAGGTAAGAGAGGGGTTGGAGAAGAGGCTGGAGGCGGTAGAGGATGGAGATGGTGAGGTTGAACACCTTCACTACGATACCCTAACCACGGAGTCTGATCGGGTGGCCGAGCTCATCGAGGAGAAGGTGAAGAGTGGTGGATATAATTACTCCGACTTTGCCATCCTGGTCAGATCTAACAGCGATGCCGATCCCTTTCTCCGCGCCTTGAATATGAGGGGAATTCCCTATCGTTTCTCCGGCAATCGAGGCTTATACCAGAGGGAGGAGATAAGGCTTTTGATCTCCTTTCTCCGCTGTCTATTAGATCTCCAGGACTCTATCTCCCTCTTCAACTTGGCCTCTTCCCCCCTCTATCGCCTAAATATGGCGGATCTGGTCAGGTGTATGAGCTCGGCCAGGAGGGGGAACCGCACCCTCCATTGGGTTTTTGCCCACCTCGATGAATTCCCCCTATTGGAGGAGCTATCCTCAGAGTCCAGGGAGAAGATAGGGAAGCTAACCGAGGATATCGGTCGCTTCCTGGAATACAGCCGCACTGATCCCACCGGCGTGGTCCTCTACAGGTTTTTGACCGAAACCGGCTACTTAGGGGGGCTTGCCCAGTCAAAAGACCTGGAGGATCATCTAAAGGTGCAGAACATAGCCAAGTTTTTTGAGTTAGCCCGTAGATTCAGGGAGACTGCAGCCGAGGACAGGGTGCAGGCCTTTGTGGAACATCTGGGTTCACTGATAGAGGCCGGTGATGACCCGGCGGCCGCCGAGGCCGACCTGGATGCAGAGGCCCTGCAGGTGCTCACCATCCATCAGGCAAAGGGACTGGAGTTCAGGGTGGTGATAATGGTGGGGTTGGTGCAGAACAGGTTTCCCCACTCCACCAGAAAGGAGCCCCTGCCCCTTCCCGAACGACTAATCAAGGAGATCCTCCCCTCAGGGGACTTTCACCTTCAGGAGGAGAGGAGGCTATTCTATGTGGGGATGACCAGGGCCAAGAGGGAACTCTATCTCACCAGTGCCAGGGACTATGGTGGTCATCGGCCCAGAAAAATCAGCCAGTTCGTCTTAGAGGCCCTGGATAAGCCCAGGGCAGACACCGATTATCTTCCCACCTCTGCATTGGAGGCGATAAGGAGGAATGCCCCGCGGCCGGGGAGGATAGCTGAACCCCTTCCCCCTCTCCCCCAGGGGAGGCCTCTCCCCTTGAGTTTCTACCAGATGGATGACTACCTCACCTGCCCCCTGAAATACAAGTACATCCATATCCTCAGGGTCCCTCTCCTCCCCCACCACGCCGTGATCTACGGCAAGGCCCTGCACCAGGCCGTGGGGGAATACCATCGGCGGAAGATAAAGGGGATATCGGTGAGCCTGGCTGATCTAGTTGGGATATTCGAGGGGACCTGGAGGAGCGAAGGCTTCCTCTCCCCCCAGCATGAAGAGCAGAGCCTCCAGGCCGGAAGGAGGGCCCTCGCCAGCTTCTTTGAGACCCAAGAGAGAGAGGGACTTATTCCCCTTTTGGTTGAGGAGGATTTCAGCTTCATCTTAGAGGGAAACAGGATCAGGGGCAGGTGGGATCGGGTTGACCGCAGGGATGGGGGGATCTACATCGTGGACTTCAAGTCCTCACAGGTGAGAGATCAGGAGAGGGCGGACAAAAGGGCAAAGGAGAGCACCCAGTTGGCCCTCTATGCCTTGGCCTATCAGCAAATCTACGATGAGGTGCCTAAGAGGGTGGAACTCCATTTCTTAGAGTCTGGAATGGTGGGATCTCACCCCATAGAGGAGGGAGATCTGCGGAGGGCCAGGGGACTGGTGCAGGAGGCCTCCGAGGGGATCAGAAAAAGGGATTTCTCCCCCCGGCCCAAGTATCTGGCCTGCAGGTATTGCCCCTTCTCCGGGATTTGCCCCCATTCGACCAATGGGATTTAAGATCTTACACTTCTCTGACCTTCGCTATGAGGGAAAGAGATTTACCCCTCAACTGGGGGAATCTCTTCGAGGGGAGTTTGAGAGGTTAGGCCAGTTGAGATTAGCGGGCTTCATAAAAGGGCTGGAGAGAAAGATATTGTGCTGAAGGGAAAGGAGTTTGAATACAACCTCCTCATCGTAGAGAAGGAGGAGGATTTGAGGGATTACCTGGTCCGGCTATTGAAGGGAGATGAGGTGCTGACCAAGATAGGTAGGGCCTTTCTGGAGGGGGATTCAGCCACCGGAGGGATTATGGAGGAGGGAGTAGAGTATAAGGGGAGGATAACCTTTAGGCTGGAAGGGGAGGAGGTAACCAGGGTTCTCCACCTGCAGACGGCAGGTTCGGTATTGGAGGCCCGTCAGAGGTTGGAACACTATCAGGATATCCTTCTCCTTGACCTTTCCCTCCCCTTTCACCCCTTAGAGAAGGGGAGTATTAAGAGGGGGCTGGAGCTGGTGGAGGAGGTCAAGGGGAAAAGCCCCAGCACGGAGATCATAGTAATGACCAGCTCCGAGATCCCTGACCTTGCCAAAGATGCCATATCCAAGGGGGCCTTCTACTTCTTAGAGAAGCCGGTGCGGGGGGAATTCTTCAAAGCTCTGGTTGGAGCCATAATCGCCCGCAAGGAGTCTGAAAAGCTCTCCCATTACGATGCCCTCACCGGGATATATACCAGGGGGCTCTTTGACCTCATTTTGGAGAAGGAGATAAAGAGCTTGGGAAAGGGTTCGCCCCAAGGGGAGCGTCAGGTGGGCCCCCTATCGGTGATCATCTTGGATATTGATTTCTTCAAAAACTACAATGACACCTATGGCCATGTGGAGGGTGACAGGGCCCTGAAGGCCCTTAGCCGGGCTATGGCAGACTCCCTGAGGAAGGGGGATACCTTAGCCCGGTGTGGAGGGGAGGAGTTTGGGGTCATCCTCCCCAATACCCCCAAGCTTGAAGCCCTAAAGTTGGCCGAAAGGCTGAGGGAGGCGGTGGGAAGGGTAGTCCTTCATCCTAAGGGGGTAAAGGAGGCCAGGTTAACCATCTCCCTGGGGGTGGCTGTCTCCTCCGACCATCCCGCCGAGGAGCTTTACAAGAAGGCCGATGATGCCCTGGTCTACTTTGCCAAAAGGGAGAGAAATAAGACCTGTGGCTATGATAGCCAGGGGAGGGTAAAGGAGGCAAAGGAGATCCTCCAGGAGGCTGATTGAGGATACTGGATAGATACATAGTCTCCTCCTTCCTCAAGGTCCTCCTCTTCTCCCTTTTGACCTTCTGGCTCATCTCGGTCTTGGTGAACATAATTGACAACATAGACACCTACATTGATAAGAGGGCTCCCCTATCTTCCATTCTCAAATATTACCTCTTCTCCACCCCCTATACCCTCATCCTCACCCTGCCTATGGCCATGCTTTTGGCCAGCCTCTTCTCCCTGGGCCATCTCTCCGGTTCAAACCAGCTTACCGCTATGAGGACGGCAGGGCTTAGCCTCCACCGCATCCTCTTTCCTCTCTTCATCAGCTCATTCCTGATCAGCCTCTTTGCTTTAAGCTTTGGCGAGTTTGTCGTTCCCCCGGCTAACAGCAAGATGGAGTATGTAAAGAGAGTGGAGATAAAGAAGAAGCCAAGGAGGAGAGTTGGAGTGGTCAAGAACCTCTACTTTCAGGGGGAAGGTGGAAGGGTCTTCTACTTTCATAGATGGGATGCCCAGAAGGGAAGAGGAGACGGGGTCTCCATCCAGCTTTATCGGGGGGACAGCCTTAGCTCCCGGATCGACGCCTCCCAGATGTGGTGGGAGGACGGGGTCTGGGTACTCAAGGATGGATATAGGAGGAGGTTTGCCCAGGAGGGGGAACAGGTGAATCGCTTTACAGACCTCAGATTGACCATAAAGGAAAAACCCTCAGACTTCTCCCGCCCACAGAAGGACCCCCAGGAGATGGACTTCTTCAAGCTGAGGGACTATATTAGAAAGGCGAGAAGGGGAGGGAAGGAGGTAGCCAGGGAGTTAGTTGATCTTAATCTCAAGTTCTCCTTTCCCTTGGCCAACTTCATCATCGTCCTCTTTGGGGCTCCCATAGCCTGCAGGAAGAGAAGGAGTGGGATGGCGGTAAATGTAGCCACCAGCTTAGGGATAACCTTTGTCTATTATGGCTTCTTGCGGGTGGGCCAGACTATGGGGTATAACGGCTCACTCTCCCCCTTCTGGGCTGCTTGGCTGGGGAATCTGCTCTTTGGGGGGGCAGGCCTTGCCTTCCTCTGGTGGGGGAAAAGGTAAGAGTTCAGCATAACAGTTCACAGGGATCAGTTTCCAGGGATCAAGAAAAGTAGCAGAGTTGGATACTCATATCCAAATGGCCGTTTCTGCAGGACAGGAAGAAAGAGAAGAACAAAGGAGTTGAGACTCAAACTTGGTCGTCTCCGTTCAATAGTCTCCCTCATTCTTAATTCTACATTTTACATTCGAAGCTTTGCTGGAATGTCTGACCGCTGATCCCTGACCTCTGTAAACTGTTACTTTCAAACA
>DAOVCL010000041.1 GCA_030670005.1 Candidatus Zixiibacteriota bacterium
AGTAAAGAAAATCGCCTCGTGAGACCTATCCCCACCACAAGCGGTGGGGCTTTTCGGCCTCACGAAAACCGGCGATTTTCAGATTGATCTGTTACAATAGTGCCTATCATCCTTTGATGGCCTCTTTTAAAAGGATGCCATTCATCCCCCGCTCACGAGCGGGGGTTTTCTGGCATATTTTTATAAAATTTAAGAAATATCAGGGTCGGTCTGTGGTTAACGCATTATTTGAGACTACTATTCCTCCTCCTCTGAGGAGAAACCACACCGAAAGACTATCCTATATTTTCCGTTCTTCTCTTCAGCTACACGATCATCGTTGCCCTTATCCATGGTCTCCTTTTCCTTCGGATCTACAGACAAATTAAACCACCCCCTTTAGAATTTTTCCAAGATTATGCATTAAACACAAAAAATCACCAAGATAACAAGGGATCCAAAGAAAATTTTTTACCCAAACCTCCAAAAGCTCTCTTCTTCCTTTTGACCTCCAGAGAGATCCTTAGCCGAGGTGATAATCCCCTTAACCTCACTCTGAGCAAGACCTATTTTAAGCAGATCCTCCTCCCTGGCGGAGGCGACCTTCCCCACCGTATCGAATCCCCCCGCCTGGAGCTTCTCGGCTGTCTTCTCCCCCACCCCTTTAATCTGCATCAGAGTCTCATCTGCCATAGGTTCCCTCCTATATAATTAAGGAAGGGGGGAATCTAATCCCCCCTTCTTCTAAATGTTACTTAAGCAGAACCATCCTGCGGGTGAAGGTGAAGTCACCGGCCTCCATCCTGCAGAAATAGACTCCACTCTTCAGGTATCCGGCATCCCAGCCAATCCTGTAAAACCCTGGCTCCTGCAGCCGATCCACTAAGGTGGCCACCTTCTCCCCTACTATGTTGTAGACCTCAAGCCTTACCCATCCACGATGAGGGATCGAATACTCGATCTGGGTAAGGGGATTGAAGGGGTTAGGGTAGTTCTGGGAGAGATAGTAACCACGAGGAAGTTGCACACCCATCCGGCGAATTGGCACCTCGTCATAATAGAATGAGCATGAGTCGCAGTCGTTCTCCGGGTTGGAATCGGCGGCAAGATCTGCGCACAAATGGGCATTATATTGGTAAGATGCCGTATCGTCAAACAGCAGCTCTAAGGTCATATGCAGGGTCTGCCCTGCCGGCAGGCTGGAAATGGTAAACGTAGTCTCGTTAGCTGCTGAATCGGGCACTAGCCAAGCGGTGATATGGATTTCCTCCGCCGTGACATTGCCAAAGTTGATGAGGTCCACATAAATCGTGTCTGGCTCATTACGCCGCAGCGTATCCGGGCAGGAGATGACTTCCACCCCTACATCATATATAACTCCTCGTCCGGAGACATCAACCGTTGTATCTGGGCTGTCAGGATCGTTACTTAGGATGTGAATCTGTCCATCATAGGTGAGAATGTCTGGAGGCTTGAAAGTAACGGTAACCACTACGCTATCCCCTGGTGGGAGAGTGGCCGAAGTCACATTCACCGAATAGGCTGTAGGCGGCTGTATATCAGTGACCTCAAGGGTAGCCGTGCCCTCACTGTAGATGGTAAAAGTGTCCTGTAAAGAATCTCCTACTACCACATCACCAAAGGAAAGAGAGGTTGGGCTGATCCCAATCTCGGGTACCGGCTCTGTAATCCCCCTTCCTGTAAGGGGCACCGTCACCGGATGGTCGTTGTTTAGGATGGTCAGGGTTCCAAATTCTGCCTGTGCACTATCCGGGGTAAATGTGGCATTGATAACTGATGTCCCCCCCGGTCCGATACTGTCTGGGCCAGAGAAGTCAGTAGTAAAAACCGGGTTGTCGCTGGAGATATCAGTGACAACTAAAATTCCCCTACCCACATTAGATATGCTCAGCGCCAGGGATTTGGACGAATCCACATAGACCTCACCGAATACAAGCGAATCAGGATTGACAGAAATAGAGGGAACCCCGGTTAGGGTGAAGTTAACTGTAGTATCGCTGGAAATTGTCATACTAACCGTGTCCGGGTAGTAGCCGCTATGGGTAGCAATTATGTCATAGGTTCCACCGAAAACATTGGAGATCGAATAGGCACCATGACTATCCGTGCTATCACAGAACGAACCAATGCAGACCTCACTTCCACTCGAATCCGGCGGATTATCTGCCAGGCCCACCGTCCCAGTAACAGTATAACCAGTAGTGGAGAGACCAGAGACGTTAGGGGTGCTATCCATAGTTTTCATAGCGAAATGGTAGTCGCCTTCAGGCAGGCCGATCACTGTTGCTGTGCCCGCAGATGGGACTGGGGTCACCCCTCCCTGGAAATCGGCATTAATGAGGAGAATGGCATCTTCCCAGTCGGCCTCATTAAGTATGGGGTTCGCAGAATACTTGAATAGGCAGGTAACAGCATCGCCCGGAGCTGGGTTGGTCCAGGTCAGAGTGATAGTGGAATCCGTCCCACTGGGCGTGGCTACCAGATCAATCACCGGATCAGGAGGTGTGGTATCGGTAGGATTGATCGCCCCGTCAATGTGGTAGGTGTTCAGATTCAAAATATGGTCATTGACTCCACCCGTGTCCACAAAAACGACACTAATTATCGTGAATAGGGCCTGCGTAGAAGTAGTAAAGCTCGACTTGGTCCTGACATTTATCTCGGCCAGAAGTCCATCCCCATTAGCCCCATCCGGGGTAGTATCATTGGCATAGGCAACAGCCACAATATTCCCCGATTTCTGGCCCACCCAGGTGGCTGCTCCCTCCAGGATGTTGGGGTCAAAATTGATGGCCCCTGTAGGAGCAACGCTCAAATAATCAACATTGCCCGTATCAATCACCATATCGAACTCGAAGCACTTCAAGGCGACGACATCGTGGGCATAGACATCTATCCGTAAAACCTGATCAGGTCCTATCCCCGTCACCGTATTCTCTCCATCATCACCGCTATCCGTGGAGTTGAAGTCAATCGTGATGCCAGCCCGGGTGTTCGATCCAGCAAGCGCTGCACCTGAAGAAAACAGGAGCAACAGTAAGACGATGATAAGAGAGCTTGGTATTATCCTTTTTCTCATTTCTCCCCTCCTTCTAAAAGGGATTTAAAATTTGTTTTCTCGTTTTTAAAACTTCCATTACTTCCCAACCTATAATTCACTGAAAATAATGCTAACCTAAGTATACATCCCCAAAGAAAGTAAGCTTTTATATAGCACTTCAGAAATCATCGGGGGTTTACTAAAGTCTTCCTTTTGATCTCAAAAACTTTAGATTTAAAAACCAGAAAAGCAAAGGACCAAGCTTAAACGAAAGGGTTAGTCGAGCAGGGAGCTTTTCGCAAAGCTCCCTGCTCTGTTGGACTACTTGTTACTTGAGCAACACCATCTTCTTGATGGAGTTGAACTCTCCAGCTTCTAGCCTATAGAAGTAGACGCCACTGGCCACCGGATGGCCACTGCTGTCTCTCCCATCCCATACGATCGACCTGTAACCGGCCTTCTGCCAGCCATTAACCAAGGTAGTAACCTCCTGGCCCATAATGTTGAAGACCTTGAGTTCTACCTGGCTATCCTTGGGCAACCCATACATAATCTGAGTGGTCGGGTTGAATGGGTTGGGATAGTTCTGGTTCAAGCTGTAGACCCTGGGGACCAAGCCGCCGATATGGAGAGGATTAACCCCAGTAGGGGAAGGGATAACATCCTTTGTGCCGTTGACATCCATAAAGATGATGTCATCCAGCTTCAGATCAGCGTCCTTACCTTCCATTCTGAAGTTAATCCTGGCAATGAGGCCATCACCCTCAGGTGCGGTCTCCTCTCTGGCCCTAGCTATTACATTGGCCAGTTTGAGCTCACCGGAGGTAGAGATGGAAAGGAGCACTGGTGTCTCCCCACCTAAGCTGTTTAGCAGCTCACCACCGCTGGCCTCAAGGAAGGTCAACCGATCGGCATCATAACTGAGGGTGAACTCGTATCCGGAGAGATTATTCACCTTAGTAGCCGAAATCTCTACCACCAGTTGATCGGGAGAGGAACCAGCGGTGTATTCCATGATCACCTCAGCTTCCGCATTAGGACCAGGGGGCAACTGGGCTGGAGTCCCCTCGTGCCAGTGATCGGCCATCACCGAGAGGTCATTGACATCAATGTAGCCATCTGCCACCAGATCATATATATCGTCCCAATCAAGAGCGGTGTTGTAGATATGCCAATGATCGGCCAACAGGGAAAGGTCATTGACATCAACATACTGGTCAGAGGTGAAATCGGCGATTTGAGTGTTGTCAGCAGCATAGGCACCCTCGGTATTAGAGACCTCCGAGAGGTTGGTCCCATCGTAGGCATAGACCGTGTAGTTGTAGGTGATAGGATAATTCTCCACCGTTTCATCAGTGTATTCGGTAGCGCCCTTGCCAACCGCGCCCACTTTGACCTCGTCTCTGTAGATCCAGTATTCGAAGACACCATAGACCTCAGGGAAGATCCCCTGGGCAGGCCTGACTATGCCATCAGAGGAGGAGAGGTTCCAGGTGACAGTTATGCTTCCACCCACATCTCCTGGTGTATCCATCCCCCTGACGAACTGGGCAGCCGTGGGCGGGATGTCATCAATGGACATCACCGAATCCTCGGCGGAGATGGCATAGTAGGTGTTGTCTCCTATCACCCGGGCATAGAGCACCCTGAACCAGCTCCAGATGGAGTCCTCCAGGGTGGGAACTATGGCATTGTAGACCCCATCCTCGCTTCCGGCCTCGAGATCCAAGACATCGTCCCAGTTGGTGGACTTGGCCACCCCTATCTTCCTCTGGATTTTGTATATCCCGCCAAGCTCATCAGCAGATCCAGTGAACCTCATCCTCACCCTGGTCCCCTCATCGTTGGCAATGTCGTAAAGGCTATCAATAGTGGGAGAGCCCAGGGTAGCGGCCAAAACGGTGATGTCGCCAGAGATACCGAAATAGGCTATGTCATCATGCTTGGTCACCGTAATCTTAAGCGTTGTAGATGGATTGTCAGCGGTTACCTGATAATCGGTGGCCCCCGTGATCTGCTGGGTGCCATTGGGCAGGGTCACCCCTAACTCGTTGGCGCTAAAGTCAATCCAGTAAGAGGTTGCTGTGATCGTATTATCATAAACATCCTGAGGGCTCACTGTGACCGTGAATGGGGTTCCTGTGTAGATATCTCCAGACTGGGCCACAATGGCAAAGGAGTCCAGAGACTCAGGCGTCCAGGTGAGAACAGAGGTGTTCTGAGTTTCAAAGCTACTTGCGACATTGGTATCGGCAACAGTTATATAGGCACCTTCAGCGAGAGTGGTAGTCAGCTTGAACTGAAAACTACCCCCTGGTATAGTTGTATCTGGCAAGTAAGCATCTCCGTTTGCATCCTCGGTGAGGGTCGTACAGGCTCCTAATCCTACCCAGGAAAGCTGGCTGCTGCCAGAGGCACCAGTGAAGTCAAAGGATAGCCCTACAGTGTTGTAACTGTAGATCTGATTGCCAACGCCATCGAAAGGTTTGAGGGTAAGAGTAATCCAGTCGTTAACAGTAGCTTCAGTAGTATCATAGGTAATTTCAAAGTAGTCCACATCTCCAGCGGGGACAACTGCAACGACAAAAGTATCAGCCACTGAGTTTGCTACAGCCACAATGGTGTCGTACTTAACCACGGTGAGGGTATCCGTAACCTGATAGTTTTTCTTGAAAGTTACGCCGAATACGCGAGGCCACCCTGGCGTCAGGGTATCTGCAGTAGTGGCCGCCGCAAGAGTGCCAAGGGCAGGATCGGCATTTGTGAAACTGGTATCACCTGGTGTATTCCAGGTTATATCAACTTCGTTGCCAAATTCATCGAAATAGGTGAAGGTCAAAACGGCTGTCTGTCCAGCGGAGATGCTACTGCCCATAGAAGATGTTATCTCGATGGAATCTACATCTGTTGCCAGGGGCTCTGCCTCCAAAGCAATGAGCTTGTTGGCTGTAGCTCCACCAACGGCCGCTGTGGCAGTAAGAGTAACTAACTGGGCGGTGGAACCTGCCTGATACGTGCCCGAAGCCTCACCAAGGGCATCCGTAGTATCAGCGGAAGCAGCAAAGGACCCGTAATCTCCCGTTCCACTTAACGAATAGTCAATCACCCAGTTTTCAGTCAGATTGCCATACTGGTCCTTGGCCACGATGTCAAAATCGATCGTATTGCTGCTGTCATTACAGACGGTCACCGCACTGTCATCAGGAGCATGCCAGGTTAAGAACAGACTGTCAGAAGCAACTGGCCCACCGATAACTTTGGCATATACCTCATCATATATAGTGGTATCGGCATCATTCTTGGCCAAAATGGTATCGGGAGTTGAGGTGACTGTCTGACCGGCAATGTATTTGAACCTCCAAACCACAGAACCGGTGCTGCCATATAGCCCAGGTGTAGTATGTCGGTCGCCTGTCCAGGGCCTGGAAGGACCGTCTACCCTCACCAATATCCTCTTGCCGGCCACATCCTCCGCATCGATGTGGTTTCCCCAGTAGTCCTGAAGTTCCGCCGTAAACCAATCAGATGTAGAATCAACAACTACCCTTTCATCCGGGTTGGTTATCCCATAGTCCTCCGGGATTACATCAACAGTGGTTAGGGCACCAGGGGTAAGAGTGATTCCAGCCCTCTCATTCACCCCGGAGATCTCGCTGCCATTGGCCAAAAGGTAAACCTTAATGGAATCTCCGGTGGAGACATCGTGTCCGGAATTATAAGTTGCCTCGGCATAACCATTAAAGTTCACGGTCACCGTACAGGCTGTTGAGCTGTTATCTCTGAAATAACCACCCGTCCCATAGATCCTTCCGAAGACCAGGGTGCTGTCGACCACCGGGTTGTTGTATCCGTCCCTTAAGACAGCGGTAACATTGTTGGTGCTATAGCTGTTTACCTCCATGGTCATTGGCGCTGTCAGGTTCACAGTCATATTCCCTGGGGTCTCATCAAAGGTGATGGTAACTGCATTAGAGGTGTCCGAGGCCAGAGAGGCTTTAGCTGCCCCGTTAGCGGTAGCTACGAAGTAATAGCCTCCAGCTTTGGAGAAATCGAACTTGGGGTTAGCTGCAAAGTCCACTACGCCGGCTGCTGCGGTGTCGATTACACCGGTGGTGTTGGCAATTGTCCCCTCATTCCAGAGACCGTCGCTTAGTAGCCAATTATCGCTCCTATAGGCCTTCACGGTAATGACGGCCGTAGCATCGGCCCCAGTGGTGACCGTGTTGCCATATTGGTCCTGGATGCCCACAGTACCAGTGGTAAACTGCTGCCCAGCCTGCCGAGGAGAGTTAGGCTGTGTTGTCCAGGCCAGCTTGGTAGCAGCACCATGGACTATTGTCAAGGCTCCAGCATTTACCGCAGCCGCCCCACCGGCAGCATCCGGGTCTACCGTTATATTCTGCGTCTGGGGGGTGTTGTCGATAGGAAAAACGTAGAGGCCAGAGATGATCACAGAATCGTTGACCCCAGAGGCTGTGGTCACCACAAAGAGGATGGAATCGCCAACCGAAGTGGGAGTTACCGTGCTATCCGTCAGTTCGAGGGTAGTGACCCCTCCGTTGGTCAAGGTAGCTGTAACTATACTATCGGTGGCAAACCTAAAGTTCGAAGGGGCGACTATAATCAGCGTATCCTGGATATCGTTAGCGGCCCCGGAGATAATTGTCGGTCCAGTCAACGCAGTAAGAGAGGAGTCTGCATAGTCGTCTGCGGATATCGCACTTCCCCCTGTGGCTGCAGTCACGGAAATGGCTGCACCAGCCTGGCTCAGGCTTCCGAAGACCAACCCCAAAGCCAGGAGTATCCCCAAAATAAACTTACCTTTCATTGTATCCCCCCTTTCTGGGTTGTTAAGGTTTAACTCCTGATGATGAAACAGTTTGGTCATCATCTTTCTCCTCCTTTTAAGATTAAGAGTTTCTCTCATCTACGGGCCTCCGCTTGGTTTGGTTGGCTATCACCTCCTTACTTAATTTGCTCCTGGGATTGCTTCGTAGAATTCCCTCGCTTCGTTCGGGGCTTCGGCTCGGGAAATGCCTCGCAATGACATAGAGCGGTTTGAGTTAAGTTTTAAATTTAGATATTAAGCCCGAATTTCTCTCAGTCCTCACCTCCTTACTTTCCTTTTTAATTTTTCCAAATTTTTCATCACATCCGTCAGGGCAGGAGCCTGCCTGCACAAGCACCCTGCACTAAAGTGCGGTAGAATCCTTCTACCCGGCTTTAGCCGAGGGTTGCAGTAAGGGGATATAACCTCCCGCAGGTTCCGAACCTGCGGGAGGTTTATGACGTGTTCCACTTTTAGACAGATTGCCCCTTTCTTGACCCCAAAAAGACCTTGACTTCTGAAGGATCTATGGCTATATTTAGGGTGCATACAAAAAGGCCCATCCTTTTTGTGTGCGGGGGGGCTATCGGCAAAAGTCTCTTGGAGGGAGGTCGCTGATAGCCCTTTCTCCTTATTAAATTCAACAAACTATTATTCGGCAGAAAGGGGATTAAACTTTAGAACTTTTTTTCAAAAATAGAGAATAGCACTAATCTGGCGAGCTTGTCAAGCTTTTTTTTAAGTTTTATCCCCCGGCAACGCACTCTTCTTTTGGCAAATTATATGCCAAAGAGAAAATTTAAAGAATAATTCTTCTAATCTATTTCTCTCCTTAATGTTACAACTTTAAACGTTCCCCCCCAATCTCCTTTAGAGGGGGGAAATTTGCACCAATTCCGCCCCTGATGGCGGAAAAAATTTCCTCACAAATTCTGTTAGGTTTTAAAATCAAACCAATTTTAACAAATATCTTTAACCCTGTCAAGGTTTTTTTCAGATAAAATAATTCACCGCAGAGTCGCAAAGGACGCAAAGTTTAAAGATAAAAATTGAGGTGGCAGAACCCCGATTCTGCCACCACCTCATTTTGCCGTCAGAATCGGGGTTCTGACGGCTCAGGGGAGGTGAGGGCACCTGACGGCTCGGGGGAGAGATCCTTTGAAAAACCTCATCAAGCCTCGATTCTCCTTTTTATCTCTGTTATCAGATCATCGGCCTTCACCCTCACCTGTCCCATACTATCCCTCTCCCTGAGGGTCACTGTATCATCTTCCATAGTCTGGGAGTCAACGGTAATCCCAAAGGGGGTGCCCGCCTCATCCTGGCGGCGGTACCTCCTCCCTATTGCTCCAGATTCGTCGTAGAAGATATTGAAATGCGGACGGAGTAGCTCCTCTATCTTCCTTGCCTTCTCAGGCATCCCATCCCTCTTCACCAGGGGGAAGATGGCTGCCTTTATGGGGGCTACCCGGGGATGGAGCCGGAGGACGACCCTTTCCGGCTCCTCATCGTAGGCATCGACGAGGATGGTCAGTAGGGTCCTATTCACGCCGGCCGAGGTCTCTACTATGTAGGGGATATAATGGTTTTTTGTTCCCTCATCATAATAGCTCAACCTCTTCCCTGAGTATTCGCTGTGGCGGGAGAGATCATAATCAGTGCGGTCGTGGATCCCCTCCAACTCCTTCCAGCCAAAGGGAAAGTTATATTGGATGTCATAGGCCTTCCTGGCGTAATGGGGAAGCTCCTCTGGGGTGTGGGGATGAAACCTGAGGTTCTCCTTCTTTATCCCCAGGCTGATATACCAGTTCATCCTCTCCTCCCTCCAATACTCCAACCACTTCTCATCCTCTTGGGGTTTGACAAAATACTGCATCTCCATCTGTTCAAACTCTCGGGTGCGGAAGATAAAATTGCTGGGGGTTATCTCATTCCTGAATGCCTTGCCTATCTGGGCAATGCCAAAGGGGAGTTTCTGCCGGGAGGGGTTGAGGACATTGAGAAAATTTACATATATCCCCTGAGCGGTCTCAGGCCTCAGGTATACGACAGAGGTCTCCTCCTCCACCGGGCCCATAAATGTCTTGAACATCAGGTTGAACTGACGAACTGAAGTTAACTCCCCTCCACAAACTGGGCATTTATCCCCGTCGATCTCGTCAGCCTTAAACCTCTGCTTGCAGTTTTTGCAGTCCACCAAAGGGTCGGTAAAGCTCTCCACATGGCCGGAGGATCTCCAGACATCTGGATGCATAAGGATACTGGCGTCGATCCCCTCTATGTCCGGCCTCAATTGAACCATCCTCCTCCACCAGTCCATCTTTATGTTCCTCTTTAGCCCCACCCCCAAGGGGCCATAATCCCAACAACTGTTAATCCCCCCGTATATCTCACTGGACTGAAAGATAAATCCCCTCCTCTTACAGAGGGAGACAAGCTTTTCCATCAGATTCTCTATGGGCATAAGTTCTCCTTTCGCAATGATCAATTAGCAAGTTAAAATGAAAGGTGATGGCCTTTTAATTGATCGTTTTGCATTGATAATTTTCACTTCTCTTGGCCGTCCTTCACTTCACGCCACACATCCAAGGACTTCAGACTTCGGTATCCAGGAGCATAATACTCCCAAAAAGGGCTAAGGAGCTGATAGGCGTCCTTAAAATCAAAATTACCACTACCGGCCTCATCAACCTTCCCCAGGCCAGAGGAGAGCACCCTTAAAGTTCTGACTAAATCCGCCGAAGGCTTGAGATAATATCCATTTCCCCGAGCACAGCCCGTGCAGACCACTCCCCCACCCTCTGGGCTAAAGAGGAGGTTCCCCTTCTCCCCATTGAGCATCTCCCTTTTGCAATGGATACACCGGGATAGGGAGGGCCCGTATCCTAAGAGTTGGGAGGCCTGGAGGAGGAAAGAGGTCAAAAGGGTCTTAAGGCTTTGATACCCGATATTACCTACCATTCCCAAAAAATCCATTAGAAGCATGAAGAGATCGGGGTGGCTCTCCTGACCTATCTGCAGCCGAGAGATAAACTCCGCCCCGGCACTGGCGGTCAAAAACCGGTCCAGGTCACCCTTTATCTCCCAAAAGGGGTTGATGAGATGGGCCTGGGAGAGGAACTGAAGCTCCCTACTCTCCTTAAGGTAGAAGACAACCCCTATATGAGAGAGAAACTGCAGGGTTGAGGCCAGCCTCCTGCGGGGATTCCTGGCACCCTTGACCATAAGCTTGAGCTTACCCAACTCCTTGGTATATAGGGTAATGATCTTGCTGGTCTCCCCGAACTTAATTCCGCTGAGAACCAATCCTTCGGCCTTAGAGAGCGGCATAAGAAAAAGTTATGGGTTATAGGTTATGGGTTATGGGTGATAGGTTTTAGGTTTTGGATTTTAGATCTTGAGTAATGCATCTGGATTCAGCATTTCACCCCAGGTGAGAGGCCCCTGTTCTGCCAGGTTAGATCAAGGGATCTAAGGTGGCAGAACCCCGATTCTGCCACCACCTCCTTTTGCCGTCAGAATCGGGGTTCTGACGGCTCAGGAATTCCAATTTTCCAATTTCTATTTTCCGTTTTTTATGAGGTTAACCACCTCAGCATAAGGGTGGCCAGGAGAAAATATATCCCCAAACCCACTATATCATTTATGGTGGTAATAAAGGGACCAGCGGCCACCGCCGGATCAATCTTCAGGTATCTGAAGATAAGGGGCATTAACACGCCTATGGTTGCCGAAACGGTGATAGCCGAAAACATTGCCGTTCCCACAATCAAGGCCAGGGTATACTCAGCATAGCTAAGTGCCGCCAATAACCCCACTATCGTCCCACAGGCTATCCCCATCAGGGCCCCTATCCCGATCTCCCGAAGTAGGAGTCTCCTTGCCTGGGAGAGGTCTATACGCCCGGTAGCAATCCCCCTCACCGTAATAGTTGATGACTGAATGCCGATGTTTCCCCCCATAGCCATAATCACCGGAATGAAGGCAACCAGGGCGATCACCTGTTGGAGGGTACCGGAAAAGAAACTTATCACGCTTGCTGAGATCATACCACCAAAAAGACAGATGATCAACCAGGGAAGCCTTATCCTGGCCACCCTGAAGGGAGAGCTCCTTAAAAGTTCCTCCCCATCGGAGCCAGCCATCTTATACATATCCTC
>DAOVCL010000021.1 GCA_030670005.1 Candidatus Zixiibacteriota bacterium
GGACAGGCTCCGCGAGAAATCTTTTTGGCAACAAAACGCAAAATTCTAATGAACATCTCGTTTTTAGGTACCGTGCTCATACAGATTCCTCCCCTTCGGTCGGAATGACAACGTCCTTTACTGAACTTTTACAGTCTGTTAAAGTTGAGAGAAAGCTTTATATTCATATTGATTTAGTTGGTAAGAATTTTGTGGGCGAAGCGAACCAAGTTTTAGAGAGGAGCCTCTACACCGTTCAACGCATTCGATCTATCGAGGGAACTGCCCTCAATTTGCAGATTAGGCTTTCTGTTTAACCATCAACCAATGAGAACTTAGCTCCCTTCGGTCGCTAATTTCTCCACAGGGTCTCTCGGCCCTCTGGCGCTTCGCAATCCTGGGCTTGCTCGGATTGCTCCGCTGTCACCCTTGAAGGGGGCCTGCCCCCTTCAAACTACCCTCGACATTTCGGAATTTCTTAGAAATTCCAAAATGTTTTGTGTAGGTGAAAATCGAAGGTTTACAGGATTTTTCCACAGTTGATTATCCAGGGGAGATAATTACTGGCTTATGAGGGTTTTGAAATAGTTCTGAAAGAGGCACGGAACCACGGGTTCGATAAATCGAACTTCTACAAAGGCTTGGGATGTAGGGGTCGGATTTATCCGACCAGAATGAAGTAGGACTTTGGGGGTGAAAGCGCAAATTGGGGGCTGGAATCCATTGTGACACAGTGGATTCCAATGTGTAAAACGCTTAGCTTATTTAAGGGAGGTTGCAACATTGAGAGATAAGATTGAGGAATTATTTGGTCGACAACTGAAGAAGATCGAGGACCCTGATTTACGAACAAAGGTTGTCGACATCTGGGTGAACGCAGCCCAGAGAGGGGGATGGAAAGCCAATGAGTTGGAAAGGATACCTTTCACCTTGCTTACTGATACAAAAGGCATAAGCCTGATTGAGCATACGATTGCCGTTACGGAGGGCGCACTGGGACTGGCAAATTCGATGAAGGAGAGCTACAGGGAGATGCCCTTTGAAATCGATTTTGACTGGCTTATTGCCGGTGGATTGTTGCATGATGTGGGAAAGCTACTTGAGATTGAAAAGACTGAGGGTGGATATAGAAAAAGTTACAGCGGCAAATGCGCACGACATCCTATATCTGGTGCCATTATGGTGGCTCAGGCTGGACTGCCAGAGGAGATTGTCAATATAGTAGCCTGCCATGCAAAAGAAGGGGAAGGTAGGCCCAAAAGGGTTGAAACTATCTTGATTCACCAGACTGATTTTGCCACTTTTGATCCAATGGTTATGTTAGAAAAAGGGCTCCTGATAACTTGATAGTATAGGAAATCCCCTGTTATAACCACAGCAAACTGGGATGTGGGAGACATCTCCCACAACTCCTTGAAGATGGAACACGAATGACACGAATAAACGAATCTACTCGAATGGGAGACTCGTGTGTCGTAGATCGTTGCTCGTAGATCGGGTAATGGGGTGGAGGAAAGCTGAGTGCTGATGGCTGAAAGCCGAGTCAATTAGGATTTGTGCTATTTGTCCATTCGTGGAATTCGTGTTCAAGGCCTTATCAACATGAGGTGGCAAAAGCCCTCTTCTGCCACCAACCGCCCTCAGATGAGGGCGGTTGACGGCTCAGGAATTTCAATTTTCCAATTTTCCATCTTTTGGGCAGGTGCCCTACCAGCACAGAGAAAATCAAAAGAATCTGCGTTAATCTGCGTTCCAAGGGCCCGGCCGAAGCGTGTTCAGTTTAGGAGGAATATGGGGAAGACTATAATTGAAAAGATCATCGGAAACCATACAGATAAGCCAGTGGCCCCTGGTGATGTGGTGGATATGTTCATCGATACAAGAATTGCTCGCGATTTCGGTGGTGCTAATGTAGTAAAGAATTTAGAAAATTACGATTTACCCATAGATAACCCGGAAAGGACCTTCTTCACCTTTGATTGCAATCCTGGGGGGTCCGACCAAAGGTATGCGAGCAACCAGCAGATGTGCCGTAACTTCGCCAGAAAAAACGGGATCAGGGTTTATGACATTAATGCGGGCATTGGAACCCATTTAGCCATAGATGAGGGGCTGATTTGCCCGGGGGAGACATTGGTGAGTACGGATTCCCATGCCAATATAGTGGGAGCTGTTGCCGCTTTTGGGCAAGGGATGGGAGACCAGGACATTGCCTATGCCTTTGCCAAGGGAAGGATCTGGTTTAAGGTCCCACCTACTATAAAAATTGTCTTTGAAGGTGAACCTTCCCCGACAGCAACGCCAAAGGATATTGTGCTTGCTATGCTGAGAGAGTTAGGTGCTTCTGGTATGCTGGGTTTTGCTTCCGAGCTCTATGGAGATTTTATGGATAGGCTCGACCTTTCGGGGAGAATCACTATTGCTTCAATGGCCACTGAGATGGGAGGTATTTGTAGTCTTTTCCCGCCAAGTGAGAGGATAATAAAGCATTGCCGAAGGGTGAGAACTAAGAATTGCATGCCAATCTATGCTGATAAAGATGCAGATTATACCAAGGTCGTAGAGATCAAGCTTGATGGTTTGGACCCTCTCATCTCTCGGCCTGGTCATCCAGAAGATGTGGTGCCAGTATCAGCGGTAGCAGGCCAAAAAATTGATTCGGCATTCATCGGCTCTTGCACAAATGGTAGGTTCGACGATTTACTTGTTGTTGCGGATATTCTAAAAAACAGGAAGGTTGCCCCTGGTGTAGTCTTAAAGATAGTTCCCTCAACTGACAGGATATGGCAACTCTGCTTGAGGAAGGGGTTGATTTCCATATTTAAGGAGGCGGGTGCCCTGGTGGGTAATGCTGGGTGTGCTGGCTGTGCCGCCGGACAGATAGGCCAAAATGGTCCTGGTGAGATAACCATTAGCACAGGCAACCGTAACTTTCCTGGCAAACAAGGGAAGGGAGATGTCTATCTTGCCTCACCTGCTACTGCTGCCGCCTCTGCCGTTGCTGGGCATATAACCACAGTAGACAAAATACCGGATAGGCCCTCCCTTTTTGCCATACCTGTAGTATCTAAAGGTAAAGCTATATATCCCAGCAAAACTGGGATCTCCCCTCAAAAGGTTAAGAAGCCAACAAAGATTATAGGTAAGATATGGGTTATAGACCAAGATAACATCGATACAGATATGATCTACCATAACCGATACCTCACTATTACCGACATCAACCAGATGGGGCAATATGCCTTTAGCAATCTGCCGGGGTGGCAAGATTTCCCTCAAAGGACGGAACCTGGTAACATCATCATCACAGGTAAAAATTTCGGCTGTGGGTCAAGCAGGCAGCAGGCTGTGGATTGCTTCAGAGCACTGGAGATAGGTATGATAATTGCAGAATCTTTTGGTGCTATTTATGAGAGAAATGCCATAAATGTCGGTTTTCCAGTTATGATTGCACATAGGATAAAAAGCTTAAATCTACATTCTGGGGATGAGATTGAGGTTGATTTTCTCAGTGGTCGAATTCAGAAGTTGGGGACTAAGCAGAGCATCACAGGTAATCCCTTTTCTGAGGTTCAGCTTGACATCTATTATCGTGGAGGACTTCTAAGGTAGAAAGAAAAGCTCAGGGGCAGAATTGCCTTAGAGAACAAGGGCCGCGGATTACACGGATTTCACTGAATCTCTGGAACACGAATAGATAAATTTACCACGGAACTACAAAGCTTACCACGGAAATTCACGGAATCACACGAAAAAAAAGCCAAAAGTTAAAAACGAGGTTTGTAATAGTCATTCGTGATCCCTGTTTTTCTGTGCATAGTCCGTGGTTATCCGTGGTGAAATTACCACAGAATCTCACGGAATTACATAGTGGGTTCTCCGCTCTAACCGCAAAGAGCCCAAAGAAAACGCCAAGGCCGCTGAGAAAAGTCCTTTATTGCCTTTATCGCACCGTGCGGCTTTAGCGCACGGCCCAAGGGAAATGGCACTCAGTGGGAGAAGGCTTGTCCACCATCTACATTCAAACCTTTGCCTTCTCTGCGCTTACTTGGTGAGTTCTGCGGTTAAAAACTTCGTTAAAAAAACAAGATCTGGCAAAATTGTAGTATAGAGGAGGTAATTATGGCCACTATAGCTGAGGTGGGAAGAAAGGAGAGGGCATCAGACTGCTGGGTTAGGCTGGAGATTACTGAAAGAGGAGGTATTGAAATTGGCTTGAAGAGCAAGGTTAAGTCAATGTATGGAGAGTCAATAAGAGATCTGGCAAAGAAGATGATGAAATTCTTTGGCATTGAGAATGCCTCCCTTTATATTGAAGATGGTGGCACACTGCCGTTTGTTTTGAAAGCAAGAATTGAATCCGCAGTCAAGAGGTGCTTGCCGGCTACAAAGAAGGAATTTCTTGCTGAAATCACACCCCAAAATCTCTATCGAGTGGATCGTGACCGTTTCCGCAGGAGCAGACTTTATGTGCCAGGAGACCAGCCGAGGTTAATAATTAACGCCGGCCTATACAAACCCGATGGTGTTATTCTGGATCTGGAGGATAGCGTGGCGCCCAGCGAGAAGGAATCTGCCCGATTCATAGTGCGCAACGGCTTGCGTGAGGTGGATTTCTTTGGTGCAGAGCGGATGATGCGCATAAACCAGTTACCAATGGGTCTAACTGATCTGGCTTTTGCAGTCCCTCACGGAGTCCATACCATCCTGATTCCCAAATGTGAGGATGATGAGACGGTCAAAGAGGTTGATGCCAAGATTCAAGAGCTGCGGAGCCAGTATGGGATAGATAACGAAGTCTACCTGATGCCGATAATAGAAGGTGCATTAGGGACGATTAATGCTTACAAAATCGCTACTGCCTCCCCAAATATTGTGGCTTTGACGATTGGTCTTGAAGATTTTGCTGCTGACATTGGGGCTGAGCGCACAAGGGAGGGGATCGAGAGTCTACTTGCCCGAGAGTCGGTAGTTCTTGCCGCCCGAGCAGCGGGCATTCAACCCATTGACAGTGTATTTTCTGATGTGGCAGATGAGGAGGGTCTAAGGGAGAGCGTGTTGGAGGCAAAAAAACTTGGTTTTGAGGGAAAGGGGTGTATTCATCCTAACCAGATCAAGATAATACACGAAAAATTTGCCCCCACTGAGCAGGAAATTGAGCGAGCGAAACGAATAAGCCTGGCACTTGAGGAGGCCCAAAGGAAAGGCGCTGGTGTTGTGGCACTGGGGAGTAAGATGATAGATCCCCCGGTAGTAAAACGAGCAGAAAGGATATTAAGGCTTGCCATCCTCAATGGTCAGCTTCCAAAGAATTGGAAGGAATCCTTGAGGGGAGATCTGCAGGATTCTGGAGAAGCCATAAGGAGGTAAATAAGGATGAAGGGGAAGATCAACGCTCTGGGCAGATGGGTTCCTGATGAGATAAATGGCCATCCTGTTTTGCCTTATCAAGGGGTTGGCCAGTATATACCTGCTGGGAGGAGGGCAGCCCCTCCAGTTGTTAGCTGTGCCAATTATCCTCAGGATGGCAATAAGGTAGTCCCTAATCTACGCCAGGCATTAGAGCGAGCTGGCATCAGGGATGGAATGACCATCTCCACTCACCACCATTTCCGGGATGGAGACAAGGTGAGCAATATACTCTTTGATACGATTGCGGATATGGGAATAAGGGATATAAGATGGTTTCCCAGCGCTTCCTTTCCCTGTCACGCTCCTATTATCAAACATCTGGAGAGGGGAGTTGTGCATCATATTGAGGGGAGTATGAATGGCCCTCTGGGAGAATTCTGCACAAGAGGTAAGATGAAGGGGCAAGGTGTTCTCCGCTCGCATGGTGGTAGATACCGAGCTGTACAGGATGGAGATGTCCATATAGACATAGCCGTTATTGCAGCTCCCACTGCTGACCCATTTGGTAATGCCAATGCTTTATATGGGAAGTCAGTCTGTGGATCGCTGATGTTTGCCTTGGCAGACTCTCAGTATGCTGACAAAGTCATTATTGTAACAGATAATTTGGTTCCCTTCCCCTGTATACCCTGGCAGATTCAAGGGAATTATGTAGATTGGGTGGTGGTAATGGATGAGATAGGCGATCCATCCAAGATCATCTCTGGGACGACAAAGATAACCAGGAGCCCTGCCCGGCTCTTGATTGCAGAGCTAACTGCTCGTTTTATCAAGGAAACCGGGATTATGAGGGACGGCTTTTCCTTTCAGGCCGGGGCAGGTGGAACATCATTGGCGTTTGTAGTCTATTTGAAGGAAATGATGAAGGAGGCAGGAGTTAAGGCGGGATGGGTGAGGGGGGGAAGCACCAAGTATTTGGTGGAGTTATTAGAGGAAGGTTTAACCGGTGCCATTCTTGATGGACAGACCTTTGATTTGGATGGGATTAGGTCGATGAGGGAGAATCCAAATCATGTTTGGACCAGTCCCTTTACCAGCTATAGCTATCATGGTAAGGGACATTTTGCCTCGATGGTGGATGTAGTGGTTCTGGGGGCAACCGAAGTAGATGTGGATTTCAACGCCAATGTAGTTACCCATTCTGACGGTATGCTGCTACACGGCATTGGTGGATGGCAGGATTGTCTCTTCTCTAAGTGCACGATTCTGGCGGTTCCTTCTTTCCGCGACCGCATCCCAGTAATTGTCGATAAGGTAACCACTCTAACTGGCCCAAGCGAACTCATCGATGTTGTGGTAACGGAGAAAGGCATTGCTATCAACCCACGGAGAAAAGATCTGTTGGAGGCTCTAAAAGGTTCAACCCTCCCCATCAGACCAATTGGGGAGATAAAAGAGGAGGTGGAGAGGATCTGTGGAGGCCCGCCAGCTCCTCCAAAAGTAGATAATGATAGGGTCGTGGCTGCGATTCAATGGGTTGACGGGACTGTAATTGATGTTGTCAATATGAAGGTAGATTAAGGGGCAGTAAGCCCATCTGTTTGATTACCAGAGGGCCCTTTATGCCCCCCGCTCTCTTTCTTCCCAGAGTTGTTTTACCCGCAGGATCAACTACGGCCAGGTGGAGATTGCAGAGAGAACCCTGCACTAAAGTGCGGTAGAAATATTCTACCCGGCTTCAACCGAGGGTAGCACTGAGGTGGTGTTGGCTTAAGGCTTGGGCTTTTTATTTAATCATTAACTAGGGACCCCTTTTTTAAGATGAAGATCAAGGGTATACAGGGTGTCTCCACAGTTGATTATCCGGGGAAGATAGTCACCACCCTGTTTATCGGTGGCTGCAACTTCCGTTGTCCCTTCTGTCAGAACCGGGACCTTGTTCTTAATTATGAGAAGATGCCCACTATCCCGGATGAGGAGGTTATAGACAAATTAAGCCGGAGGAAGGGGTTCATTGATGGTGTCTGTATCACCGGAGGGGAACCAACCATAGAGGAAAACCTGACCTCCTTCTGCCGGAGACTGAAAATTCTGGGTCTTCTGGTAAAGGTGGACACAAATGGCTACATTCCTCAGAAAATTGAAGAACTGATAGATAAAAGTGCAGTTGACTATATCGCTCTGGACATCAAGTCCTCTCCAGGCCGTTACTCTCCTGCCTCTGGCATCCAGGTTGACCTAAGGAGGATAGAAAAAAGCGTGGAGATCCTGATGAACTCAGGGATGGAATATGAGTTTCGCACCACCTGTGTCCCCGGCTTTGTAGAGGAAAATGACTTGAAGAGAATAGGGAAACTCATTAAGAGGGGACGACTCTATGTCCTGCAGCAGTTTAGGCCAGGCACTACCTTAGACCCCTCCCTCTCCCGGCTCAAACCCTATCCCACGGAGAGGTTGAAATCCTTTGTCGAGATTATGAAGCCCTATGTGGGGAGGGTGGAGGTGCGGGGGATATAGCCCTCTGGTTCAGTTTTACCTCAAAGTTCGGCGGGGGCAAAAGCTCCTGCATAATGCTACTGATTTTATGATAATTCTGGTTAAATATACTTGAATTGGCCGTTAATCCTCTTATATTAGGGGTAAGTAAGAGTTCCCGGGGACCAGTTTACAGGGATCAGGAGAACAGAACGACTCCGATAAGCCCGCGGAAATTGGGCGAATGCCTAATGGGCTGTTTCTGTAGGGAAGGAAGAAAGGGAAGAGCAATGGAGTTGAAGCCCAGGCTCCGTCGCTCCGTGTCAATAGTTACTTTCATTCTTAATTCTACATTCTTCATTTTACATTTGAAGCTTCGCTGAAATATCTGACTGCCGATCCCTGTGAACTGTAAACTTTTAGGGTATAAACTTAAGGAGGAGATATGGTTCCTGATGACCTAAAGTTCACCAAGAGGCATGAATGGATAAGGGTAGATGGCGATAAGGGCACGGTGGGGATAAGTGACTATGCCCAGGGGGAGTTGAGTGATATCGTCTTTGTGGAGCTCCCGCAGGTGGGGGCGAGGGTGAAGCAGATGAAGCCATTTGGCACAATCGAAGCGGTGAAAGCAGTCACCGATCTTTATGCTCCGGTATCGGGGGAGATATTGGAGACAAATCCCGAACTGAAGGACAAACCAGAAACGATAAATTCCGACCCTTACGGGGATGGCTGGATAATAAAATTGAGGATAGAGGACCCTTGTGAGTTGGAGAACCTCCTCTCTCCTGCTGATTATGAGAAGCTTTTGGAGGAAGAGGAGCATTGAGGATGTGCTGGATACCGATATCGGCCAAGGAGAAGAAGGAGATGCTCTCCTCCATCGGGGTAGAAAGTTTCGCCGAACTTATCTCCTCGATTCCTCCCCAGATAAGGATAAAGAGGCCCCTTGATCTTCCTACTCCTCTCTCCGAGGTGGAGATCTCTGCCCATATGCGTGAGCTCTCAGAGGAGAATCAGGATCTTGGCCACAACATATCATTTTTAGGTGGAGGTTCCTACGACCACTGGGTTCCAGCGGCTGTCTCCTCTATCATCGAAAGAAACGAATACTACACTGCCTATACCCCTTATCAGGCTGAAGTGAGTCAGGGGACCCTCCAGACCATCTATGAGTATCAGAGCCTGATCTGTGAGCTTACCGGAATGGATGTGGCCAACGCCTCAATGTATGATGGGGCATCGGCAACGGCAGAGGCAGCACTTATGTCCTATTCCATCACCGGAAGGGATACTATTCTCGCCTCTGATGGACTCAATCCTGCCTACTATCAGGTCTTGATGACCTATGTGCAGGGTTTGGGCTTACGAGTTCGGAGGATACCCCTAAGTGCTGGCAGGACGGACTGGAATAGATTGGAGGAAATGCTCGATGAGGGGGTAGCATCTGTTATTATCCAGAACCCAAACTTCCTGGGAGCCGTGGAGGATCTCGGCCAGATCGGCGAGTTAGTGCATAAGGTAGGGGCCCTCCTGGTAATGGTGGTAGATCCCATCTCCTTGGGACTTCTCAAACCGCCAGGGAAGTATGGGGCAGACATCGCTGTAGGAGAAGGGCAGGCCTTGGGGAATCCCACCTCTTTTGGCGGCCCTTATCTTGGCTTTTTCACCTGTAGGAGGGAGTTCCTGCGCAGGATGCCAGGAAGGTTGGTGGGGGCAACTACAGACAGCCAGGGAAGAAGAGGGTATGTCCTCACCTTGCAGACCCGGGAACAGCACATAAGGAGGGAGAAGGCCACCTCCAATATATGCACAAACCAGGCCTTAAATGCCCTGGCTGCTACTGTATATCTTACCCTTCTGGGGCGAGAGGGGATGAGGGATTTGGCCTTGATCTGTCTCCAGAAGAGCCACTATGCCCAAGAGCGTATAGCCGAGATTGATGGTTTTAAATCTGTTTATTCATCTCCTTTCTTCAAGGAGTTTGTGGTTAACCCTCCGTTTTCCTCAGAGAGGATAATTGAGTCTCTGGCCCAGAAGGGGATCTTTGTCGGGCCAGATCTTGGTAGGTTCGGGATGGGAAACGGATTTCTGGTGGCCACGACCGAAAAGAGGAGCAAGGAGGAAATAGATATTCTCATCGAGGGTTTGGAGGAGAGGGTCAGAGGGCATTGAAATGGAGCTGTCAGTTCCCAGGGGCCGGGGATCAGTTCCTGACTGCTGTCAACTGTTCTAATCCGTAAATCCCCTTAAAAGTGTGCTGTCAGGAGTTACCTCCTGACAGCTCTTGAAAGGTGTGGAAATCTCTTCCCCAATCTGTGGGAGCTGTTGGGGGCTGATCTGTGGGTTACAATCATAGGCCGCAGATTTGGTGAGGATTTTTAATCCTTTTGGTCTGCGTCCAAAGCGTCTAAAGAGATGGAGAGATTAAGATGACTGAGAAGTTGATCTTTGAACTTAGTGGTGAGGGCAAGAGGGGATATACTCTTCCTAAGTCAGATCTTCCCACCCAGTTTCCGGAAGAGCTCCTACCCCCTGAGGTGCTCAGGGAGTATCCACCAGAGCTGCCGGAGGTGAGCGAGGTGGAGGTCGTGCGCCATTTCGTCAACCTCTCCGGGTTAAACTATCATATTGACAAGGGTCTATATCCGTTGGGCTCCTGCACTATGAAATACAATCCCAAGATAGGGGAGAGGTTAGCCATACTCCCGGGCTTTAGTGACCTTCATCCTTATCAGCCGGAATGCACCGTTCAGGGAGCCTTGAAGCTGATGTATAATCTGGAGGGAATGCTTTGCCAGATAACTGGTATGGACAGGATAACCCTTCAGCCTGCCGCCGGTGCTCAGGGGGAGCTTATCGGCCTTCTGATGATCAGGGCCTATCACACCAAGAGAGGGAACCCCAGGGAAAAGGTGATAATACCGGACTCTGCCCATGGGACAAACCCGGCCTCTACCTACCTTGCCGGATACCAAGCGGTGGAGGTGAGGTCCAACTCCCAGGGACTGGTTGACCTTGACGAGTTGAAGAAGTTGGTTGATGAGGATGTATCCGCCCTGATGTTGACAAATCCTAATACCTTGGGTCTCTTCGAATCCCAGATTATGGAGATAGCGGACATAGTCCACCAGGCAGGGGCCCTCCTCTATATGGATGGGGCCAATATGAATGCCCTCTTGGGGATAACCAGACCAGGGGATATGGGGTTTGATCTGGTTCATCTCAACCTGCACAAGACCTTCTCTACCCCCCATGGGGGAGGAGGGCCAGGATCTGGGCCGGTGGGGGTAAAGGAGGAATTGGTTGAGTTCCTCCCCCTACCCACCATAGAGAAGGGAGAGGACGGCTATAAGTTCAACTACGACCGATCCCACTCCATCGGGAAGGTGCAGGGATTCTATGGCAACTTTGGAGTTATGGTTAAGGCCTACATTTACTTAAGGATGCTTGGTGCCCAAGGGCTGAGAAAGGTCAGTGAGGGGGCGATAACCAATGCCAACTACTTGATGAAAAACCTAAAAGATCTCTATTATCTTCCCTATGATCGCTTCTGTCAACACGAGTTCGTTCTCTCCGGCTCAAGGCAGAAGGCCAAGGGGGTAAGGACCCTGGACATTGCCAAGAGGCTGTTGGACTATGGCTTCCATCCTCCTACTGTCTACTTCCCCCTCATTGTCCCTGAGGCCCTGATGATCGAGCCCACGGAGACCGAGCCGAAGGAGGCCCTGGATGGGTTTATCGCGGCGATGAGGAGGATTGCCCAGGAGTCTGAGGAGAACCCCGATCTGGTGAGGTCTGCTCCCCATACAACCCCGGTCTCCAGGCTTGATGAGAGGAAGGCGACTAAGGATCTGGATGTGAGGTGGAAAGGCTAATAATGCAGCTTAATTATACAGGCAGGATTGTGGGAACTGCGGCCAAGAAAGCCTTCACCTGATTTCAATTGGCAAACTGGCAATTTTTGAAAACCGTCATCTCTGACGGTTTTCTCTTATGGCTTGACATTCTCAGTCCTATGGATTAAATTCAAGTGTTTATGAGACTCTATCTTAGGGTTTTAGGATATTTAAGGCCTTATTGGAGACACATAGTTGTCTCCATCCTCTGCACGGTTCTCTTTGCCCTCTTTAGTGCAGCTATGGTCTGGCTGGTGGCCCCCACTGTGAAGACCATCTTTATGACTCCAGATGAACCCCAGACCCTGAAGGAGGCCCCGTCTCAGGTGGAGGCTGACCATCTTACTGGGGTTAAGGTCCAGATCAAGGAGAAGGCCTACTCGCTGATAATGGGGAGGACAAAGCTTGCTACCTTAAAGAGGCTTTGCCTATTAATCCTCATAGTTGTCTTCCTCAAAAACCTCTTCTTCTATCTACAGGCCTATTTTATCGCCTTTGTGCAACAGGGATTTATCAGGGACATAAGGAATAAGCTCTATGAGCACCTCCACCGCCTCTCCTTGGCTTATTTCCACCAACAGAGAACCGGTCAGTTGATCTCTCGGGTTACCAACGACACCCAGGTTTTGAACAACACCGTAAGTATAAGCTTCTCCAGTATGATCCAGAATCCCTTTCTCATTCTCATCTATCTGGCTACGGTGATTATCATAAACTGGAGACTGACCCTTCTGGTTCTCCTGGTTGCTCCTCTTGTCCTCCTGGTAATAGCCAAGGTGGGCAGGAAGCTGCGTAAGTATAGCGCCCGCTCCCAGGCCAGGATGGCTGATGTGACCTCCATCTTACAGGAGACAATATCCGGGATAAGGGTGGTCAAGGCCTTCTCTATGGAGAGGTTTGAAATAGGTAAATTTATGAGGGAGACCCAGAGATATTTCCGCACCAGGTTGAAGATGGCCAGGGTGAGGAGGTTGGCTAATCCCCTGAATGAGCTTCTGGGAACTGGGATGGGGGTGATAATCCTCTGGTTTGGGGGTTCTCAGGTCCTGCGGGGGATGGTTATGTCCCCTGATGACTTCATCCTCTTTGTCTTAGCCTTGTTTATGATGATGCAACCGGTGAAGAACCTCTCTGGGGTGAACAATAGGATTCAGGAGGGGTTGGCTGCAGCCGAGAGGGTCTTCCGGGTTCTGGATACTCAACCGAAGATAAGGGATGATGGTAAAGAGGAGATAGATGATTTTACTGACTCCATTAGGTATGTAAATGTCTGGTATGGATATGATGATGGAGAGGCCATCGTGCAGGATATAAACCTTGAGGTTAAGGCCGGAGAGGTAGTGGCCATAGTGGGGCCAAGTGGGGTGGGGAAGTCGACCCTTTTGGACCTTTTGCCCAGGTTCTATGACCCTCAGCAGGGGAGGATTGAATTGGATGGGAGGGATATAAGGGAGATAAAGCTCAGCTCCCTGCGGAGACTGATGGGAATCGTCACTCAGGAGACCATCCTCTTTAACGATACAGTCTTTAACAACATTGCTTACGGACTAAAAGGTGTGGCCCAGGGGGAGGTGGAGAGGGCAGCAGAGGTGGCCAATGCCCACAATTTCATCCTCTCCCTGCCTCAGGGATACCAGACCTATATCGGGGACAGGGGGGTTAAGCTCTCTGGGGGGGAGAGGCAGAGGATCGCTATTGCCCGGGCTATCCTCAAGAATCCCCAGATCTTGATCTTCGATGAGGCCACCTCCTCATTAGATGCTGAAGCCGAGAGGTTAGTTCAGGAGGCGATAAACAGGTTGATTAAGGGGAGAACGGCCCTCATTGTGGCTCATAGGCTCTCCACCGTAAGGGATGCAGATACAATAGTGGTTCTGGAGAGGGGACGCATTGTGCAGAGGGGAGACCATTGCCAGTTGTTAAGGGAGGATGGCCCCTACCGCAGGCTCTATCAGCTCCAGTTCGCGGATAATGAGGTTAAAGGGTTTAGAGAAGAGCCTGAAAGGCCAGCTTTTTAAAGTTCTTTCTCCCCTTAAGGGGAAGGAACTGAAGGCCGAGCAGATCGATCTATCACGGGTGAGGCGGGTCTTGGTGGTGAGAGGGGATGAGAGGTTAGGGAATCTGCTCATGCTCACACCATTTCTTAAGGTTCTCAAGTCCTCTCTTCCCCAGGCCGAGATCTGGGCCCTGGTGAGCCGCAGTTTCTCCTCTGTACTTAAAGGAAATCCAAACATAGATCGAATTCTTACTCTGAACAAGAAGGGGTTTCTATACAACCCATTCACCTTAGTTAAGTTTCTGGTGGGGCTTATGGGAGGGAGGTTTGATCTCTCCTTTGATTGTAGCCATCAGGACTCGCTCTCCTTCAACAATGGTCTCTTCACATTTCTCTCCCTTGCCCCTTATCGGGTGGGCTTCAGGAGGGGAAGATCCAATCCATTTTTGAATATAGAAATTCCTCCGCCCAAGGGGAAAGCCCATCAGATAGAGACCAACCTCTCCCTGCTTTCCTTCCTTCGTAAGGAGGTCTGCTACAACGGGATGGAGGTCTTTTTGGCTCCCCGGGAGAGGGAAAAGGCAAAGGATGTGCTTAGGAATTTGGGGATAGATAGCTCCTCCTTTTTTGTTGGCATCCATATTGGGGGGAGGAGGGACAAGAGATGGGATATGGGAAAGTTCGTCTCTCTTGCCCGAAGGATAAGGGAAGATTACGGATTTCCGGTGCTCATCTTCCGGGGACCTGGTGAAGAGGGCATTTTGAGATCCAATCGCCAGCTTTTCTCCCGGGAAGGGATTCTTCTCCCCCAGATGGGCCTGCGGGAATTTGCCTCCCTTCTCTCTTTTTGCCGGATATTTATTAGCGGAGACTGTGGTCCCATGCATTTAGCTACTTCCCTGGGTGTCCCTACCTTATCGCTCTTTTTGGTGGAGAACTCTTATCGTTATGCCCCTCAGGGACCCCAACACCGGGTGGCTTACCGGAAGGGAGGTCCCTCGGTAGATGACCTTTTAGCTGAGTTTGACTCTCTGGTGAGGGAGCTTGAGGGTTGAACCTCCTCTTTCTCAATTCCATCAGGAAGCCAGTCTGGGGGGGAGGGGAGAAGTGGATGGTTGAGGTGGCCAAGGGTCTTAAGGTTAAAACATGATGTCGGTTTCGGAGAAGAAATGAGTATTGGCAAGTGGTTGGAAAACGGGTTTAAAAATGTCTCTGCGGTAATGCTTCGCTTTTTTCTCGCACAGCCGGCTCGTGAACCCCACCCGCCATATAAACGCATCCTGTTCATCCGTTACGGGAGAATCGGTGATATGATCTTATCGCTGCCTGTTTTCCGGGCTGCCCGTGCCCGTTTTCCAGACTCTGAGATTGATGTGCTGTGTGATGCCAAAAATGCCAGACTGTTAATAAGCAATGAGCTTATCGACAATGTTTATTTTTATCAAAAATTGCCTCATCGGATTGCGCGGCTGATCGGAAGATTACACCGGAAAAACTATGATTACATCTGTAACCTCGGTGTTTACCCTTCTTTCACATTTGGAATTTTGGCGCGTTTAATTGGCCCCAAGGCAGTTCGTACCGCCGGTGACCAGGGACGTTTCAGCTACTTTTACAACCGTTCAATAAAGTTGCCCCCTAAGCGCGAAATTCACATGCTCGAACGCTTGTTCCTGTTAGCGGCAGATATAAGTGGTTCCAAAACATCTAATATCAGCATTCCCTGGGTGAAATACAACCATAATATTCAGGAGAAAGCAAGACAGCTCTTCAAACGCATTGTTCCCACTGCATTGTCGGGATTAAATTATCCAAGGGTGGTTGCTTTAAATATTTCAGCCGGGCTGGAGAGGCGAGAATGGCCAGTAGATAAGTTCCGGGAATTTATGAAATTAGCA
Source organism: Candidatus Zixiibacteriota bacterium (assembly GCA_030670005.1). Taxonomy (GTDB): domain Bacteria; phylum SM23-81; class DAOVCL01; order DAOVCL01; family DAOVCL01; genus DAOVCL01. Next base: position 15,603 of record DAOVCL010000021.1, read on the forward strand.
GTGAAAAAATATCGCCGTCAAATTGATGGCTGGGTGATTTTTACAGACCCTCAAAATCCCGCAAAAGCTGCTCAGCTCACTCGCTCACTTAATAGCAGATCGCTCACTCAACTTCCACCGGAGAACGATTTTCGCATTTTGATGGAATTCCTTCGCCATATTTATGTTTTAATTACTCCGGATACATCCTTTGCTCACGCTGCCTCAGCTATGGGAACGCCAGTGCTCGACTTAGTGATTGGTGAAAATTCAATTACATGGGATCCAATTGGCGTGCCCCATCAGGTCGTTTTATCAGAAGACCCCTTAAGTCTCGAGAAAATACCTGTCGAGGCCGTAGAGAATGGGTTTGAGAAGTTGATGGAGAGTATCAGGGGATATAAACCGAACTATAGACAAGGAGAAGAAAAGATAGGATGAGTGCCCCCCGGGTTCCAACCACCGAAGAAATTCGACCCGAAAATCCGAATCATCCCTATCTAGGCTGGTGAGGGATTGGGGGAGAAGGCCCATCTTAAGGCAGAAAGGGATTTCTCTCAAGATTTGATTATCAAAGGATGGGAGGATTATCTTCTAAATGAATGCTAAAAGGGCACTGGTCACCGGGGTAGCCGGTTTTATCGGCTCCCATCT
>DAOVCL010000158.1 GCA_030670005.1 Candidatus Zixiibacteriota bacterium
CCCGCAGGTCAACGGCCGGATAGTTGACCAGGAGTTTCTCATAATCTTCGATTGCCTCCTTAAACCTACCTAAGAGGAACTCTGATTCCCCCTTGTAGAAGAGGGCCTGAGGGGAGCGGGAGCTTTGGGGGTAGTCCTGGAAGAACCTACCAAACCTCTGAGAGGCCAACTGATAGAGACCATCCTGATAGAGACCAAATGCGATGGAGAAGTCCTCCCTTTCACCTCCCCAGGATGATCTCAAGGGGAGGAGACTCAGAAGAAGCAGAATAAGTAGTCCTGGTAAAACCTTCCTAACCGAAGCCACAGACCCCTCCCGTAACTACAGACTTTTGGTAAAGACTAAGTCTTCTCATCACCTCTGCCGATCTCTCCATTTCATATATCTCCTTCCTCAAAGTGGAGCCTTGGGGAAGGCCTTTGGTATACCAGGATATATTTTTCCTCATCTCCCTTACAGCCTTGAATTCCCCCATCTCCTCTAAAGCCATCCGATAATGCGCCAAACAGAGCTTGATTTTCTCCTTTAGACTCGGCGGCTGAGGAGGCTCTTCTCCTCTCAAATATGCCTGCGCCTGAAGGAAGATCCAGGGGTTGCCCAGAGCACCCCTCCCAATCATAACTCCATCACACCCAGTTGTCAAGATCATCTTTCGAGCCCTCTCGGGGCTGTTTACATCTCCGTTACCAATTACCGGAATGGAGACCTCCTCCTTGACTCTGCCTATCATCTCCAAACTGGCCTCCCCTGAGAACTTCTGACTGGCGGTGCGTCCATGAATAATCACTCCTCTTATCCCACAGTCCTCAGCAAGCTTGGCTAATTGTAAGGCAACAATGGATCTACTATCCCATCCTATCCTCATCTTCAAGGTAACCGGTATGGGAGTGGCCCTCACCACTGCCTCGATTATCCTGCGGGAGAGGTTGATGTCCCTGAGAAGAGAGGCCCCCGCCCCTTTCCCGGTCACCTTTCTGGCCGGGCAGCCGAAGTTGAGATCAATAAAATCTGGATTAAACCGGGAGACAATCTGAGCGGCCTGGGCCATAACCTGGGGATCTGAGCCTAACAACTGGATGCTTATTGGCCTCTCCTCCTCCCGGAATCGGAGCATACGCAAGGTGCGGAAGTTCCCTCTAACCAACCCCTCAGCGCTAATGACCTCACTAAAAACCAGGGCCGCCCCATACTTCCTGACTATCCTGCGGAATATCGAATTGGTCACCCCAGACATAGGAGCCAGGAGAAACTTCCCCTGAAGGGAGACATCACCTATTTTTAAGGTCTTATTCGCTGCCAATATATCACACCCTGTAGCTATCTACAAGCCTTTTTTCATCACATCTCAGGCCGAAAAGGCCAGCCGAGGTCACTAAACCGAACTATTCATAAATCTTTGCCACAAAGGCACTAAGGCACCAAGAATACGAGGGATTAGAACACTTCAATTTGTAACTTAAGTTACTCTGCATTAGCCTCTAACCTTTTGTTTTAATCCCTATCTTATCAACACTTTGGGGTTTGGTGTCTTTGTGGCATATGAATAAATTATTCAGGCTAAACCCCGGCTGTTGGGAAATCAAACCGATTACACAAGTATCAAAACTTAGCCGCCTGCCTGCGGCGGGATCTTTCTGACAGGATTTACAGGTTTTTACCCCAAACTATACAAGAAAACACCGAATGACACCGAAACTACCGAAAAATTATAACGCACATTTCCCTGAGCATTTTTTATTATTCAGTGATTTTCGGTGTTTAATGAATATTACTTATCCCGTCCAAAATATGAATTTAGCTTACTATGCTCGCCAAGTCCTCCCTCAGGTTTCATCAACCGTTCCTGATATGCATCGGGATCTGGATTGAAAGCTACCATAGTTGAAGAACTATTCCCGCATCTCGAAATTCTCAGCCCACAGGAGCAAAAATACTATTTTGGGTGGCAAATAGCAAGGAGAAAATACGAAAAGGCTTTCTCCCCAAGACCCTGCTACAACATCAACTTCTTTGAAATGAAATAGCCAACCCAATTCCGAGGTCCGGCGAAGGTTGGAGTGTAAAATGAAGAATGATGTGTATTTATCCAGATGTAAAATTATCTTGCCTTCTTCCCCCCTTTTTATTACTTTATCCGAAAGACGTTTCGGAATTTCTAAGAAATTCCGAACCATCGGGGGATGTTTGAAGGGGGTATGCCCTCTTCAAGGGTGACAGCGGAGCAATCCGAGCAAGCGGAGGATTGCGGAGCGCCAGAGGGTCGGGAGACCCTATGGAGAAGTTAGCGACCGGAGGGAGCTAAGTTCCTAAAAAGGAGAACCCAAAATGATGCGCAAGATGCTCAGATTTACCAAGATCACCTTCTGGGTTGTGATTATAGCCTTTATCGGGTTTATGGTCTTCAATGTAGGAATGAAGGTAACATCCACCAAAAGGAGATCGAGTATGGTAGTGGGAGAAGTAAATGGCGCAGAGATAAGCTACCAACAATTCCAGAATGTCCTCCGCAGACACTATCTGGAGAATCGAGACAAGCTAAAGGAGATGGACAGTCAGGCAGAGGAGAGATTAAGAGAGGAAACTTGGAATGATATAGTAAATTACGCCCTTCTCCACGAGGAGATAAAAAAGAGGGGGATAAAGGTCTCCGACTCAGAGGTAATCGCCTGGGTGGCCACCAATCCTCCCCAGTCTGTACTCTCAGATACGACCTTTCGCACCGAGGATGGGGGTTTTGACTATCAAAAATATATGCAACTTCTAAGCAACCCTTATATTGATTGGAGTCCCCTTGAGGAGAAGGCTCGCTCGCTTCTACCCGTGCAGAAGCTACAAAACCTGATCTTCAACACAGTAAGGGTAACAGACAATGAGGTTAAACAGGAGTATATAGGGAGAAATGAAAAGGTGAAGGTGCATTGGGTTCAGGTCCTCTCCTCCGATTTCCACAAAGCGGATATTCAGGTTTCAGATGAGGAGATTCAAACCTACTATCAGGAACACCACGAGGATTTCAGGCAGCCCCCCAAGGTCAACCTTAAATATCTCTTCCTTGCCAAAGAGCCCAGCCAGGCCGATGAGGAGAGCGTCAAGGTTAGGATAGAGGAGATAAGGGATATGGCCCTTTCTGGAGAGGACTTTTCGGATCTGGCCCAGGAATACTCCCAGGGGCCATCGGCAAGTAATGGGGGTGATCTGGGCTTCTTCGAAAGGGGGAGTATGGTTAAACCATTTGAGGACGCTGCCTTCTCCCTGAAGCCGGGTGAGGTCTCCCAGCCAGTGAGGACCAGGTTTGGCTGGCACATCATTAAGGTGGAGGAGAAAGAGAAGGATAGAGTCCACGCCAGTCACATTCTCCTCAAAGTGGAGCCCTCCTCTCAAACCCTGGACGAAATCAGAAGCAGAGCAGAGAACTTTGCTCACCTAGCGACAAAAGAAGGGTTGGTTAAGGCTGCTGGTGACAGCCTTAAGCTTGAGGAAACCGGACTCTTTAACCAGGGCCGATACATACCAATGATAGGGGTAAATCCAACAATTTCCGAGTTTGTGGAGCAGAACGAGGTGGGAAAGACCAGTGGTCTGGTAGAGACCAAATCCGGATATTATATCTTCCAGATAGCCGAGAAGAAAGGGGCAGAGATCCCTTCCCTCTCCTCGGTTAAGGATAGGATCAAATCTCGAATAGGATTTCAGAAGAGGAGAGAACTGGCCCTCCAGAGGGCTGAATCAATCGCTCAAAAGGCTGAGGAGAAGGAATCTCTCATTAAGGCAGCCAGAGAATACAAACTTAAGCCCAAGAAGACAGACTATTTCACCCGCAGTGACTACATCCCCGAGGTGGGCCGTCTGCCCCAATTTATAGGTACAGCCTTCAGGTTAAAACAGAAGTATGAGATAAGCCCCATGGTGGAGACGGAGAAGGGGTTCTATATATTACAGCTTTTGGACAAGAAGGGGATTGATGAGGAAAAGTACGCCGAGGAGAAGGAGAACCTGAAAATGGAGATCCTCCAGACTAAACAGAGGGAGGCCTTTACCAAATGGTTCACCTCCCTCCGGGAGAAGGCTGTTATCCACGACTATCGGGATCAGTTTTACAGATGAGAGGGTTCGTCAAATAGCGAAACGGCACCCCTCCGGGGCAATTGGGGGCATTAGGGTCAGGCTGAAAAATAGAAATAACTGCCACTGCAATTTTGATACTATGGAATGGAACTCTTTATCATCAAGTCTGGCTTCTAAATGCGGTATTATTCTGGATAACCGCTCTTTCACCATCTCGATAAGAAAATGGAAGTGGTTGTCCATAAAGGATGTAGTCGTAAGGAATAAAATTATGCCTCTCTTTGTATTCTGAGAGCTTGTTCAAGAACATCTCTCTATCCTTAGTATCTCCAAATATAG
>DAOVCL010000193.1 GCA_030670005.1 Candidatus Zixiibacteriota bacterium
GTCCAAAATGGAAGTTCTTATACTATGAAATTAGCTCCCCTCGGTCGCAAACTTCTTCACCGGAACTCACCGACCCTTCCCGAATGACATCGGGACTCGGATTGCGGAGTTGTCATGATTGAAGGGACCTACTTTTTTTAAAATATTAGTTCCAATGGTGGTTGTCAAGCGAAAAATCCCCCGATACCAAGAAATGGTTACAGTTACCACGGACTCTCACGGAATTACACTGATCTTCTCTGCCGTCAGGGCAGGAGCCCTGAGGGATGGAAAATAGAAATTTGGCCTGAGCGGTTGGATGCCTTCGCCTGGCGGCAAAAGGTGGCAGAATCGGGGTTCTGCCACCTCACTTTATTTCGGTAGGGCAGGAAGAAAAAAAAGAGCAATGTGGCTGAGCCCCAGACTTCGTCGATCTCTATCAATAGCTTATATCATTCTTAATTCTCCATTCTTCATTCTTCATTCGCAGCTTCGCTGGGATACCTGACTGCTGATCCCTGAACCCTGTGAACTGTTACAAGAAAGGCAATCCTTTTTTATTTGACTTATCCCGGCCAATGAGTTATTTTCTCGGTGTAAAGGAGGAGTTATGTTTAAAGGATCACTGGTGGCCCTGATAACACCTTTCAAAAACGGCCGGGTAGATAAAGAGAAGCTTAGGGAACTGGTAGATTTCCATTTGGAAAATGGCACAGAGGGGATTGTTCCCTGTGGATGCACGGGTGAGGCCTTTACCCTTAATTTTGAGGAGAGAGGCCAGATAATTGAGACTGTGGTGGAAGAGGTCAGGGGGAGAATTCCAGTTGTGCCTGGAACGGGGTCTTCCAGCACCCAGGTGGCTCTTGGGCTCACCAGAGAGGCAAAAAAGAGGGGAGCTGATGGAGCCTTAGTCATCACGCCTTTTGGCAACAAGCCAAATCCAGAGGGAGTATACAACCACTATGCCCAGATAGCCCAAGAGGTGAAACTACCGATTATTCTCTACAATGTCCCCTCTCGCACCGGGATGAGCATCCCACCTGAAGTTGTGGCCAGGCTATCCAAGATCTCCAACATAGTGGGGATAAAGGAGGCCAGTGGCTCCCTGGATCAGGTCTCCCGCATTCTGAACCTCTGCGATATAACGGTCCTTTCCGGTGACGACAGCTTGACCTTACCTATGCTGGCGGTTGGGGCAAAGGGGGTCATCTCCACAGTGGCCAACCTCGTTCCCCAGGATATGGCCGAGTTAGTGAATGCTTTTTTCCAGGGAGATCTGGAGAGGGCTAAGAAATTGCACTTTAAGCTATTTCCCCTGATTAAGGCCCTCTTTCTGGAGGGCAACCCCATTCCTCTGAAGGGAGCGATGAGGCTTAGAGGGATGCTCAATGGGGAGCTCAGACCCCCACTGGCTCCTCTTTCCGCGGGGAACCTCGATACCCTTAAGGAGGTAATGAGAAATTACGGCTTAATCGGAAAATGAAGCAGATCACGGTCTGTGGTGCTGGGGGAAGGATGGGGAGGAGGGTAGTAAGACTTCTGGCCCAGGATGAGGAGCTAAAGCTTTCTGGGGCAGTAGAGGCCCCAGGCAGCCCTTTTTTGGGGAGGGATGCTGGAGAGGTGGCCGAAGTTGGTTGCTTAGGAGTCTTTGTTGGGGACTCCTTGGAGGGGGCAAAAGGGGTAGTGGTTGATTTTACTAATCCTGGTGCTGCCCTTGATCATCTTCAATTTTGCGTAGAGAAAAGCTTTCCTATGGTTATCGGAACCACAGGCTTCTCACCCCAGGAGGAGAAGATGCTTAAGGAGCTGGCTCCTAAGATTCCCTGTCTTCTTTCCCCCAATATGAGCATTGGGGTAAACATACTGTTTGATTTAATAGATGAGGTATCTGGCCTTTTGGGCTCGGGTTGGGATGTGGAGATAGTGGAGGCCCATCATCGGTTTAAGGGCGACTCCCCCAGTGGCACGGCCAAGAGGCTGGCTGAGATTGTTGCCTCCCAAACCGGGGGTAAACCAATCCAGGGTAGAAAGGGAAAAAGAGGGAAAAAAGAGATTGGCGTCCATTCTGTGCGAGCAGGTGACATTGTGGGGGAGCATACGGTCATCTTTGGGGGATTGGGAGAAAGGCTTGAGTTAACCCATCGGGCCCACTCCAGGGACTGCTTTGCCCGGGGAGCCCTTCTGGCTGCAAGGTTTGTAGCCAAAGCCCCTAAAGGCCTCTATACTATGGCCGATGTATTAAAATTTAACCGCCAAAGGGGATAAGAAGAATGAGATCATTTCTTGTTTTGATAGGGATTTTTATTCTGGTGTTTGGAGGATGTGAGAAGGGGAAGAAGGTAACCCCTCCGGAGGAGCACACCTTCCAGATTGAAGGAGTGGTAGTGAGGGATCTAAACACCAGGATGGATATAGCCTCAGTCTCGGTGCAGAGGGACGAAGAACCATTTCAGGAAGCCCAGGTTAAGGTAAACGGCCATCTATTGGATCAGAGAGATACCACGGGAACCTATTGGCTTACGGAAGGGGGCCTCTTTACCCCGCTTTCCCCCTGTTCCCTATCCGTTTTCAGCGAGCCGGACAGCTACACGGTTGAGGCATTGGCAGTTATGCCTGGGGATTTTGGGATTGATTACTTATACCCCTCCCCTATCCTTAGAGCGGGTGAATCTCTCCAGGTTGTGTGGACTGCCTCAGACAGTGCCAAAGGGTATTTTGTCTCTGTGGTTGGTTTGGAAGAGGCGAAAGAGGCTCGAGGGGATGCTAAGATTTCTGAGCACAATAAAAGGGAGATTACCATAACTCCAGATGCTTTTAGGAAGGAAGGCACAACCGAATTACTCCCAGGCCCCTATGTGGTCTGGGTGGTGGCTTATAACAGGAGCTTTGTCCGTTATCACGAGATTCCCTTCCAGATACCCGATGGTCTCCCTGAGGGGAATGTAGGGAAAGACGAGGGGACTTTTGGCGCGGGAGTGATAGCGGTCACAGACACTATTTGGGTGGTCTCCGAGAAATAGAGGTTGTGCCTTCTGAGGATTCCAGAATATCTCTCAAACTGGGGTTAGAGGATAATAGCGACATAAATACAGACTTGTCTGACGGAGATATTGTGAAAATTCCAAGTTCCAAATAACAAACTCGATTCGCAGGTAACATCTTGGATTGGCTGGGGTGTTTATTGTAGAGAGGAAACGGACAGACCTAAAAGCCTTTCCCTACAGCACTCCGTCAGGGCG
>DAOVCL010000110.1 GCA_030670005.1 Candidatus Zixiibacteriota bacterium
TCCTCCCTTACCGGCAAGGAGGAGATCTTGGCTATAGGAACATCCTTCCCTAAGGCCTTTTGGGCCAATTCGTGCATCTTTAAAATCAACTTCAGTATGGCAAACTGTTTCTTCATCGAAGTATAGGTGTCCACCTCGTGAAAGGCATTCTGATGGAGGAAATCCTCCCTGATCGAGCGGGCCGTCTCCAGGAGAAGCCTGTCGGAAAAGGATAGGGATTCTATCCCCACCAGCCTGACTATCTCCTCCAACTCAGCCTCCTGCTGAAGGATCTTCATCGCCTCATCCCTTAGCCGGGAGAAATCCTCTCCCACCTCCTTCTTAAAGTAAGCCTCTAAATTGTCATAATAAAGGGAGTAGCTGTTCAGCCAGGAGATGGCCGGAAAATGCCTCCGATAGGCCAATATATCCTCTAAGCTCCAGAAGACCTTCACCACCCTGAGGGTGGCCTGCACCACCGGATCAGAGAGGTCACCACCGGGAGGGGAGACTGCCCCTATCACGGTAAGCGCTCCCTCCCTATCATCAGAGGAGGCACACTCTACCCGACCAGCCCTCTCATAGAACTCGGCCACCCTTCTCCCCAGATAGGCAGGATAACCCTCCTCACCGGGCATCTCCTCCAACCTACCAGAGATCTCCCTCATTGCCTCGGCCCACCTGGAGGTGGAATCGGCCATCACGGCGACGCTGTATCCCATATCCCTGAAGTATTCAGCAATGGTGATCCCCGTGTAGACGGAAGCCTCCCTTGCCGCCACCGGCATATTGGATGTATTGGCAATGAGCACGGTGCGACGCATAAGGGGCTCGCCTGTGCGTGGATCCTTGAGCTCGGGGAACTCCAGGAGGACATCGGCCATCTCGTTGCCCCTCTCTCCACATCCAATGTAGATGATGATCTCCGCATCTGCCCACTTGGCCAATTGATGTTGGATCACGGTCTTCCCTGAGCCAAATGGGCCGGGAACGCAGGCCGTGCCTCCCTTTCCCACAGGGAAGAAGGTATCAATCACCCTCTGCCCGGTCATCAGGGAAACCTGAGGGATTAGCTTCCTCTTGTAGGGCCTTGGCCTTCGTACGGGCCAATGGTGGGACATAGCCAGCTCCTTCACCCCCTCTGCGGTCTCCACCTGAGCGATCTTCTCATCCACTGTGTAGTCGCCCTCTGGGACTACCTCCCTTATCGTTCCCTCTATCCCGGGAGGAACCATAATCCTGTGCAACACAACCGGAGTTTCCTTCACCTCCCCTAAGATATCCCCTTCCACCACCTTAGTCCCCGGCGTGCACTGGGGGGAGAAGTGCCATCTCTTCTCCAGGTCAAGGGGGGGAATGTCCACTCCCCTGGTCACATAGTCACCTACCTTATCACGAATCAGATCGAGAGGTCTCTGGATGCCATCATAGATGGATTCGATGAGCCCGGGGCCAAGCTTCACGCTCAAGGGCATTCCGGTTGTAGTCACAGGCTCTCCCGGGCCCAATCCTCCGGTCTCCTCATAGACCTGGATGGAAGCTCGGTCTCCCTTCAACTCTATTATCTCCCCTACCAGACCCTTCTCGCTCACCCTTACCACATCGAACATCCTGGCCCCCTCGATTCCCTCGGCCACCACCAGAGGGCCTGAGACCTTGACGATCCTTCCCTGGTTCATCTACTCCTCCCTGAAGATATCGGCTCCTACTGCCTTCCTGATCATATCCCTCATCTTGCTCAATGCTATCCCCAGGCTACCTCGGTTGTTAGGGATGAGCACTATGCTGGGCAAGGGCCGGCTGGATACCTCCTCTATCATATCCTCCAAGGAACCAGCAAGGCATTCGGTAAGGAAAATAACTGCATAATCACCCTTGAGGACCTGGGCCATCCTCTCCCTCGCCTCCTCGGGCCCCAATACGGGAAAGGTCTTTAAGCCAACTGCCTGGAAGCAAAGGATGGAATCCCTATCCCCGATGACTGCTATATTAGAGGTAATCACTGGGTAGTCTCTCCTTGATTAACTGGGGATCTAACCCATTCTCCTTTCCCAGGAGTACCGCCCTCACACTGCGTAGTTCCTCCTCCTTGACCAGGAGGAAGGCGTAGATGGGCTCTATACCAAAGGGGGTAAGCCTGGCCCTCTTCAGATAGGAGAGGATGTAATCTCGGCAGGCTCTCTCCAAGGGGGCAAGATCATCGCCCTTGGCCAGCCCCTCCTCCACAACCTGGTGGTAAAGGGTATTGGCAAACCTGCTGAGAAGGGACTCCCAGGGCTCGGCCAAAATCCCCAGAAAGAACCCAGGCTCTAAACTCCCTCCCTCAATCAACGCCCCCCTCAACTCAGAGGCCTCCGCCTCATTCAGTTTGAGCCTGGCAAATGTCCTCAGATTGAGAAGGTCTACCTCCCTCATGGCCCAACCGGAGAGGAAGTCAAGCCTGGTCATCTTAAAGACGGTCAAGAGGTGGGAGAATAGGTGGCGGTCCAGGGTCAGATCAATCGCGCCAGGTTCCTGGTTCTCCTCCCAGGAGAAGAGCGCCTCCTTGATAGCCTCTACATGGTGGGAGGAGATCCCCCTATATTCTCCCTCAAAAACTGCTTCCTTCAAAGCATCTACCTTCTCCCTCCCCCAGGGCAGGAGCAGACCATCCAAATCCTCTTCCCCAAACCTGGCCTTGAGGAGGACCTTTAGGTTGTGGAAGTCATACCTATCCCTCAGGGTATCTGTCACCTCTGGGTCAAGGGACAGTTCCTGGATAAGAGTAAAAAGCTCCCCTTGCTTTCTTCCCAGGGCCACCTCATAGGTGGCCCGCTCCTCCATCCCTAAGACCGCCTGGCTATAATCCGTCTCCCCCAGGTGCCGGAGGACCTCCTGGTTATCCTTGGCCTCCAACAGTTTAGCGAAGTCCACCTTGGTAAGAAGCCTCTTCTCCACGGCCCTTATCCTCCCCACTCCATAGGCATACTTCAGCTTCCCGCTGAATGAAGTCCGATAATCGGTGAGTTCCATGTTAAGAGAAGAGTATCCTGGCTACCTCCCCTTCCAATTCCTCCCTCTTAGACCCCAGGAGGGATTCAAAGCTACAGTTAACCTCTTTCTTGCCCTTGCGCAGAATGAAACCGCTACCGATCTGCCTGTTCTCCTCAGCCAGGGAGAGCCCGCCCTTCTTCCCTCCAGTCCTCAGCCTCTGATTTACCCTCTCCAGAAAGCCACCCCCCAACTTCCCCTTCGTTTCCTCTGAAATTATCACCTCCTCATCCCCATCCTCAACGGCCTTGAGCAGAAGATCCTCCATTAGCTTGGAGTATTCCCCTCCCTTCATACCCTCTACCCTCTGCAGGGCCAGCTCAAAGACCTTCCCTATCAAGACCTGTTTCTCCTTGAGGGAACCTCTCTTCACCTCCATCTCCGCCCGGGAGAGCACCCTTTTTTTCTCCTCGACAGCCTGGGCCTGAGCCTCCTTTTGGGCCTCTTCCGTTATCTGTCCCACCTCCTTTTTGGCCCTGGATATAATTTCCTTTGCCCTCTTTTGAGCCTCCTCCCTAATCTTTTGCGCCTCGGCTTGGGCATCAGCAAGGATCTTAGCGGTGATCTTCTCAGCCGACATAGTGATCAGCCAATCCTTATCCCATTAAGAAGGAAGAAGGTGACCAGAAGTCCCAATACGGCATAAGTCTCCACCATAGCCGCATATACCACGCCCTTCATTGCCTGTTCAGGCCTCTTGGCCACCAGGTTCACCCCTGCCGCACACACCTTCCCCTGATGGATGGCAGAGAAGAAACCGGCCACTGCTATAGGGGTGCAGGCAAAGAATATCTGCCACCCCTGCAACTGGGTTATGGGGTTAAGGCTTCCTCCCAAAAGACCCAACTTCATCATCACCAAGAATGCGGCCACAAAACCATAAAAGCCCTGGGTTCCCGGTAGGACAACCAGAAGGAATAGACTACCGAACTTCTCCGGGTCCTCGCTCAGAACCCCGGCGGCAGACTGGCCAGGAAGCCCTATCCCCATAGCAGAACCGGTCCCCGCCATAAAGGCGGCTAAAGCAGCTCCCGCTATAGCAATGGCCAGACCAAAGGGATCAACCATCAATGCCTCCTTTTTTAACAGTTCACCACGGAATCTCTGGAACACGAATGACACGAATAGATAAATTTACCTCGGAACTACAAAGCTTACCACGGAAATTCGGTGAAGTTACCACAGAACCTCACGGAACTATACAGTCCAGCAGAGTAGCAAGCAAACAATAGCCACAGATTTCACTGATAGTAAAAAAGATACTGGAGGCTTTCACCTGGTATATTGGGAAATCAAACAACCCTTATACAGGGGAATACCATAGGTAATTCTTGATTTTACCGCTTCATTTTGTCAACAAATATGCTTACAATCTAAAATGAAACCGTCAATACCAAATACCTCTCCATTACATCACAATATCTGGCTGAAAAAGGCTTCAATACACTCCCCAAAATATCATTGCAACTGCCCACCCAGACTATCGATGGCTTTTTTCACCTTAACGATGCATTTGTTGATATCTTTAAATATCTCTCTTGCTGGAAATCTTAATACTATCCAACCGCGGCTTGCCAAATAGTTTTCACGCTCCATATCCTTCAACTGATCCTCATATCTCTCATGCCAGGCTCTCCCTTCACATTCGATAGCTATCTTACCCCTGTTACAGAATATGGCAAAATCAAGTCTGCATATGCACCTATTTTCCTCAAACAGATAATGTTGATAACTCGCATTTATCATGTTGCACTTCAATTCCCTCAACATTATCTCCTCAATGGGGCTTCTCAGGTAAAGATCGGTGATTTCTCTGGCACTCTTAAGCTTGGCTAAAGTAGTGAATAAGAATGTAACCCGTCTCCCAGCCTCATTATAGATTCGATGCGGTGTTCGCATTATCTTCCCAAGACTGAGCTTGTAATAATCTTCACCACCTCTTGGGTGTGATTCCTCATCAGGCAAAAGTTCACGCCTTTTGACTATTTGGCAATCACTAATTTTGGTATAATAGTTTATGGACTCACCCTCATCACCGAACTCTTTAGTCTGGTAGAAGGCGAGATAATCAGCTCTACCCTTTGGAGCAAACCTAATGGGAATCCTGTACCAATGTTTAGACTTTACTATCTCCATATCCTTTATCCTTGTGATTACTCCTATTAGAACAGGACTTGCGGGTAAAGGTCTCCTCCTCTTAGGAGGATTTACATAAGGAGGCATAGTTTTGAAGTTGTTCTACCTTCTTTTTCAATATTTATAAGTCTTTTGCTTTCTTATGTATCCCTTCAGCTTCAAGAAGTTTCCAGCCAGAAAAACTAAGATGCTTTCTTATACATCTTATAAAACTTTAACACTTCATTTACATATCCCTCAGCAAATGGGGGGACTCCCTTATATCTCTTTACATTTGAAGGCCCTGTATTGTAGGCAGCAAGCGCAAGACGACGATTTCCGCCGTATCTATTGTATAGCTGACGGAGATATTTTGTCCCCGCTAAGAGATTAGACCTCGCCCCAAATGGATTCCCTTCTCTCAAACTGTAGTAAGTAGAGGGAAGAAGTTGCATCAGCCCACATCCACCTGCGGGAGAAAGGGCAAACTGGTTAAAACCAGATTCAACCTTAACTACCGCCTTCACTAAAGCAGGATGCAGGCCATATTTTCGAGCTGCAACGACAATTTCCCGTTCGATCGTTACCCGACTCGCTCTCTTACCCGGAATCACGGTAGCCCAGCCAGTATAATATAGACGCAGTTTATGAGCCTCGATAAGCTGGGGCAGATAACGAATCCGTGGAAAGAGTGGACCGAAAAGCTGTGGAATCAGAATGTAAACCGAAAAGAATAAAAATGCCACAAGGAAGAATGCCTTGCGGTTCAGAAATCTCTTCCGACGCCTCTTCTTTCGCGCACACCACCAAATGAAGAGTATAATGAGAATGAAATCAATGGCAAATCGTGAGACCAATGTCCCGGAGAGATTTACTACCCGATACAGATTGCCTCCTTAACTTACTGAACCTCAGAGCAGACAACAGATTTTCACAATTATAGTATAAGGGATACTATCTGCAATTGCAAGAATACTGCGGAATCTTTTTCAACACAGTGCCGTTCTTTTGTCAAACTTCAATACGCCTTTACGATTTTGGTCCTAAACTAATTCTGATTCATCAGGCAGTTCTTTTAATTTAATTTGTTCCATTTCCTGGAATAAGCATTTACAAGAAGGGGCACAACCTTAGCGAAATTTTGGGTAAGGAATCACTCCTTTGGCAATAATATTTGGTTCATCTCCATTTTATAGAGAACCAAGGGGAAAAACCTCATTTCTAGTCATCGAAGAGGAGTTTCGTAAATTATTTTCTGAACCATAAAAAGATAATCCATCATTTTGCAAACTGAATACTATTAATGATTTTATCAAAATCTTGCCTTAGCAAATCAAATACAGAAATAGGAACGTAGCATTGGATGCAAATAAGATTATCTTTTACTTTAACGAAGATATGCTTAAACCGCAGATTTGTTCCCTCTTGCCAACCTCTATATTCAAGAACATAAACCTTCTTGCCTTTAAGTTGGCTGGTTGTACCTGATATCTTCTCGAACTCACTAATCTGTGATCGCAGCTGTTGCTCTATTAGAGGCATTACTGATTCCAATGATGGAATTCCTCCGAGAGCCAACTCGTGATCCTGAATCTGCGCAGTTCCAGTCATCAACGTATTATAGAGAATTAGCTTAATCTGACGATGTGGAGTTGCAGTACCAAACTCCCAGGAGGGACCAGGTTTCACTATATTTCCGAATTTTGGAATCCAGCATGTATCACCGACGATAACAAT
>DAOVCL010000173.1 GCA_030670005.1 Candidatus Zixiibacteriota bacterium
AAAGAAACTTATCACGCTTGCTGAGATCATACCACCAAAAAGACAGATGATCAACCAGGGAAGCCTTATCCTGGCCACCCTGAAGGGAGAGCTCCTTAAAAGTTCCTCCCCATCGGAGCCAGCCATCTTATACATATCCTCCGTAAACTCCTCCTCCATCACATCCAAAACATCATCCACTGTGATCCGACCCACAAGTTCCCCCCTCTTATCCACCACTGGCATAGCCACCAGGTCATATTTGGAGAATATGTTGGCCACCTCCTCCTGATCCATATCGGTAGTTATCTTAACCACCTCAGGGTCCATAATGCTGGATACCTTTGTATTGCCTTCACATAAAAAGAGTTTCTTCAAGGGAAGATGGCCTACAAGTTTGCCGTTTTTATCCGTAACATAGACATTGTAAATCTCCTCCACCTCATCAGCCTGGGCTCTGATCTGCTCGATGGCCTCATCTGCGGTGACCTCATCACCAACGGCTACATATTCCGTAGCCATTATACCCCCTGCGGTCTCCTCCCCATACCTCAAAAGCTGTCTCAGCTCCGTCCGCTGTTGGGGGCTTACCCTCTGGAGAACCTTCTCCCTTTTAGCAGGGGGAAGCCCACCGATTATATCGGCTGCCTCATCGGATTCCAGTTCCGCAATGATGCCGGAGAGCCTTTTGGCATCCAGCTCCTCCAGGATCCTCCTGGCGGTCTCCTCCTCAACCTCCGCCAGGACATCGGGGGCCTGCTCCTTGCCCAAAAGGGAGAAGAGCCAGGTCTTATCGGAGTCATCAGCCCGATCCAGGACAGTGGCAATATCCGCCGGATGGCTGCGGGAGAAGAACTTAGTCAGCCATCTCTTGTCCTTCTTGGAAATCCTCTTTTCTATCTCCTCAGTTCGATTCACCTCTTATCTCCGGATTCGACCTGTTTACCCTTCAGATCCCATAGCTTTCCTTCGGGAGCAACAGCTCCTCCGGACATCACCAACTTAAGGGCATCCTCAACCGTCATCTGCAGATGTATTGCCTCCTCCCGGGGAAGGAAGAGGAGATAGCCGGAGGTGGGATTGGGAGTAGTGGGGAGGAAGATGCTCAGCATCTGGCCATCTTCCATCTCAGAGGTGACAAAGCCGATGGCGTAAAGCCCCTTGCGGGGGTATTCTATCAGCACCGCCTCTTTGAAGATGGCCCTCTTTTGAGCCAGAAAGGCCTGGCTAATCTGCTGCAGAGCCACATAGATGCGGTTAATAAGGGGGATCTTGGCCAGTATCTTCTCCCCAAAGCCAATCAGCTTGCCGCCAAGGTAGTTTCTGGCTACCAGGCCCGTAAGAAAGATCAAAAACAGAATGGCTAAAAATCCCATCCCGGGGATTTCCCATCCGACGAGCCTATAGATAAAAGGGCCCAAAAGGCTATCCACCTTAAGGAAGAGGACGATAAAGACATACGCGGTCACCACCACGGGGGTGAGGATCACCAGCCCGGCTATGAAGCGATTTCTCAGCCTCCGCCAGAATTTATGATCCCTGGAACTCACCTTACCTCCTTAAACCAGTAGATCTTCTCCCCCTTCTTGGCCATCCCCATCTCCTCCCGGATATACTTTCTCATATAGGTGCTATCCTGGCTGATAAGCTCAACCTTCCTGGCCAGATCCGCCTTCCTCACCATACCCCTCTTTATCTCCGTTCGCAGGGTCTGAACCTGTGAATGGAGGGAGAAGATCTGTAAAAACCCATAGTCCCCCCCTATGTAGATATAAGAGAGAAGGGAAACCCCCAGAAGAAACAGGAGAAGCTTCAGCCTCCTGGGGAAGAAGAGGGGAGGTCTCCTCCCCCTAAGATAGCTCTCCCTTACTTTGGAACTCATAAAAGGCTCTATTTCCCCTTTGTTGAACTGACCGCCTGCGGCGGAGCTTCTCTGACAGGATGAACAGGATTTACAGGATTTTTATCCCAATTTCTCCAAGGAAAATACCGAATGACACCGAAACCACCGAAAAATTATGACGCACACTCTGCCATAGGATTTCCGGTTATTTCAGTGATTTTCGGTGTTTAATGAATGTGGTTGTTCATCCTGTCTAAAAATGGAATTCCTACGCTTTCAGGTTATAGAAGACTCCCATCCCTAAGTATCTTCCCCTCTCAGCCATCTCCTCCTCAATCCGCAGAAGCTGGTTGTATTTAGCCACCCTCTCCGTGCGGGAGACCGAACCGCTCTTCAGTTGTCCGGAGTTTGTGGCCACTACCACTTCAGCAATTGTGGTATCCTCTGTCTCACCGGAGCGATGGGAGATAACCGTGGTGAAACCGGCGCTCTTGGCCAGCTCAATGGCATCTAAGGTCTCGGTGAGGGTGCCTATCTGATTGAGTTTAATGAGCACTGAATTGATGGCCTTCTCCTTGATGGCCCTTCTTATGCGGTTGGTGTTGGTAACTGTAAGATCATCCCCCACTATCTGAATACTCTTACCCAACCTACGGGTAAGGATTTTCCACCCCTCCCAGTCGTCCTCGGCCAGCCCATCCTCGATGGAGATGATGGGGTATCTTTTCACCAAATTCTCATAGTAGTCAACCATACCCTCAGAGGAGAGCTCCTTTCCCTCAGCGGCCAATCTGTAAACTTTCTTCCTCTTGTCATAAAACTGGCTGGCCGCCGCATCCAGGGCAATGTATATCTCCTTCCCCGGGGTATATCCGGCTTTCTCTATCCCTTCAATGATCGCCTTTATGGCCTCCTCATTCGAATTCAGGTTGGGAGCAAATCCACCTTCGTCACCAACTGAAGTAGAGAGGCCCTTGGACTTGAGAACAGACTTCAGGCTATGAAATGTCTCTGAGGCCATCCTCAAGGCCTGGCTAAATGACTCCGCTCCCAGGGGCATAATCATAAATTCCTGGAGATCAATATTGTTGTCGGCATGGGTGCCGCCGTTTAGTATGTTAAGCTGAGGGACGGGCAATACCCTGGCATTTACCCCTCCAATATGCTGGTAGAGGGGTATCTCCAGGGCCTCGGCCGCAGCCCTGGCCACAGCAAGGGAGACTCCTAAGGTGGCGTTGGCCCCCAGCTTGGACTTGTTCTCCGTCCCATCCAACTCTATTATCTCCTGATCAACCGAGATCTGATCAACGGCATCATAGCCCAGTAGCTCCGGCCCGATCACCTCGATCACATTCTTCACCGCCTTGGTTACCCCCTTGCCCATAAACCTCTCCTGGTCTCCATCCCGTAACTCCACCGCCTCATGTTCACCGGTGGAGGCACCGGAGGGGACAGCAGCTCTACCTATTACCCCGCACTCCAATTCCACCTCCACCTCCACGGTAGGGTTGCCCCTGGAGTCTAAAATCTGGCGAGCATAGACATCGGTAATAGTGGTCATTCTCCCTCCCTTTATTAAAGGTTGATGTTTTTCAACTATCAGAGCAGATTTATTTAAGCCAATCTATTCTTAAACCCAGATTATGCATTAAACACCGAAGACCACTGAAGTAAGCTTGTGAGGACAAATCATCTGTGGGAGACATCTCCTGATGTCGATAATCGAGGTCTAGAGACCTCTCCCACAAAGCCACCCAAACCCTGCTCCTTGCAGATGTTATCCTTTGGCCATCAGAATCGGGGTTCTGACGGCTCGGGGATTTCAATTTTCTAATCTTTTTGGGGCAGGACTCTGACCGCATAAGGCATCCTTAAACCTCCGGCAGGGTGGAGAGGGCCTTTTCAATCTCCTCCTGAGGGTAGGAAAAGTCCTTCAACTCTCCCCCTAAGTAGGCATCATAGGCGGCTAAGTCAAAGTGGCCATGGCCGCTATAGTTAAAGACTATGACCTCTTCCCTGCCCTCTTCCTTACATCTTCGGGCCTCATCAACCACAGCCTTGATGGC
>DAOVCL010000169.1 GCA_030670005.1 Candidatus Zixiibacteriota bacterium
AGTTGGAGGATATCCCTGAACTCCTCTGCGGGTATGTTGGAGATCTGCTCAGAGGTAACTATGGCCGTGGATGATGTTAGATCGGGCCTGATTATCCTCCTTTCGGCAACTACTGTAATCACCTTGCCAATCTCCAGAACCGTGGACTCAAGCTTGAAATCAACCTCTGTGGTAAGATCAATGGAAACCCTGAGATTCTTAACCTCTGTAGGCTTATATCCCATCATTGAGGCCTTAAGGGTGTAGACCCCAGGTGGAACATTTAAGATCACAAAATACCCCTTCAGATCAGTGGCTGCCCCCAGGGTGGTTCCCTCCACAATCATATTTACCCCGGGCAAGGGTTCCCCCGTTTCGCTATCGGTGACCCTCCCGGAGATCTTCCCCGTTATCCCCGCCCACAAAGGGAGAGAACCAAAGGTTATGATCAAAAAAAGCAAGAAAACAAAAAACTTATTTATTCTTCTCATACCTTCCCCCTTTTGGAGATAAGATAACAGATTAGACCGGGAGATGTCAACAGAAATCCCCTCTATGCCACCTATTTAGCTATCCGATAAGGGTAATCAACGGATTGGTTTAAACAATAGCATGGTGCGAACCCGAATTATTCATAAAATCGTATGAATTATCTCGGAGGGCCGGGGATTTTTCAGCGTAGGGACTCCGATCTATGGGAGTCCGAAGAGAACGGACAGACATCCCGACCATCTGCGGTAGTCGGGACAAGTTCCTGTCTGTCCCTACAAAACATATACATAAAGCTATAAGTCTGAGAGGGATATGCCAATTCGTTATCAGTTTATGAATAATGAACAATTCGGGTCTAATAGAGGATGGAGCCGAACGATCAATTTTCTGAGGCCTTGAAAGTGAAGGCTTTATCTGGGGTGGATTAATACCTTTTTATTTGGGCCATATATTCTTCCACCTTCCCTCTCAACGCATCCTCCGGGGAGAGCCCCAGGTTCCGAGCAAGGCCAACCAGGGAAAAGAGCACCTCACCCAGCCTCTTTTCCTCTAAATCCGCATCCCCTCCCTGGGCGGCTTCTCTTAATCTGGATAACCTATCCTCTATCTCCTTATATATCTCCTCAGTTTTACTCTGCTCGGGTTCTACCCGGGCCATCTTCTCCTGAACCCTGAAGGCCTTAAGAAGGGCGGGGAGGCTCTTGGGGACACCGCTTAGAATTGTCCCCTCCCTTTCCTCTCCCTTTATCTTCTCCCAGTTTTCCAATACCTCCTGAGAGTTCTTCACCTTTACCTGATCAAAGACATGGGGGTGTCTCCTGGTCAGCTTCTTGATTATCCCATCAATCACTTGGTAAATATCGAATTTCCCCTCCTCCCTGGCCATCTGGGAGTGGAAGACGATCTGCAGAAGGAGATCCCCCAACTCCTCCTTAAACTTCTCATCGTCTCCTGAGTCAATCGCCTCTAAGACCTCATAGGCCTCCTCCAAGAGATATGGTCTGATGCTTTGATGGGTTTGCTCCCTGTCCCAGGGACATCCCCCAGGCCCCCTAAGGGTAGCCATTAACTCAATCAGTTGGGTAAATTTACCCTCCTTCTCCAAGTTCCCTCCTCTATAACAGTTCCCACGGAATTGAACTTAGCTCCCTTCGGTCGCTAACTTCATCCATAGGGTCTTACGACCCTCTGGCGCTCCGCAATCCTACGCTCACTCGGATTACTCCGCTGTCACCCTTGAAGGGGCCTACCCCCTTCAAACAACCCGCACATTTCGGAGTTTCTTAGAAACTCCGAAATGTATAGATATCTTCTGTGCCGTTAGGGTTACTGCCCTGATGGGATGAAAATAGAAATTGGAAAATGGAAATTCCCGAGCGAGCACCTTGGATGATAAGATCCGTAAGGAACAAGGTTTGAGTGGTTTTGTGGGTGAGGTCTCCTGACCTCATCATCGGCATCAGGCTTGCCCGAGGCTCCGCCCAGGGGAGATGCCTCCCACAGGTGATTCTACCGCGCTTTAGTGCAGGGTTGGTTTCCGTCAGGGCAGGAGCCCCGACGGCACACCCTCGGCTAAAGCCGGGGGAAAAGGGTTCTGCCACCTCAATCCTTTTTCGGTGTTTAATGAATAATGCGGGGTTGCTCATCCTGTTCATCATGCCTATCCTGTCTAAAAATGTAATTTCCTATACATCGAATCTATGTAGGGCAGTTGACGAGTTGCCCCTACAACCTACACAGACCAATATATCCATTTGACGCCAGAGAGGCAAGGCCAAAAAGGGCTTGATTTGGGGGATGAAATTTAATATATAATGGAAAATGAAAGAGGATTATCGCTCCTGGGCCCAGATTGACCTCAAGGCATTAGCGGAGAACATATCCCGGATCAAGGCCTTAGTGGGACCAAATGTGAGGCTACTTCAAGTGGTTAAGGCCGATGGTTATGGCCATGGGGCCTTGCAGGTGGCCAAGGTATGCCTCTCCAACGGTGCCTATGGGTTGGGGGTGGCTAATGCCGAGGAGGGGATAGCCCTGAGGCTGGGGGGGATAGAGGCCCCCATACTCATCTTGAGCCCTTCCCTTCCTGCTGAGGTTCCAGGGATAGCAGAATATGGTCTCTCCCCTACCCTCTCCGACGACACCATCCTCTTTCCCCTCTCCCAAGAGGCCCTAAAAACCGGTAGGGAGATTACTGTTCATATTGAGGTGGATACCGGCATGGGAAGATCGGGCATCAGGCCTGAGGAGACAGGGGGATTGGCCAGGAAAATCCTCTCCCAGGATGGTCTAAAGCTGGGAGGCATCTTCTCCCATTTTGCCTCTGCTGACTTGGTGGATAGGGACTTCTGCTGGCTTCAGTTAGAAAGGTTTAGGGCGGTAATCGCCGAACTAAAGAGGGAGGGGATATCTATTCCCCTAAAACACATAGCCAATAGTGCCGCCATCCTGGAGTTTCCAGACTCCTACTTCGATCTGGTCAGGCCAGGACTCCTCAGCTATGGCCTCTACCCCTCAGAGAAAGTGAAGAAAACTGTAAAGGTTAAACCCATCTTAAGCTTTAAGACCAAGGTGGCCCAGATAAAGGAAATCCTCCCCGGTGAGTCGATAAGCTACGGGAGAACCTGGCAGGCCAAAGCCCCCACCAAAGCCGCGGTCATCCCAGTGGGATATGGGGATGGATATGATTTTCTCCTCTCCAATGAGGGAGAGGTTTTGATAAAGGGAAGGAGGGCTCCGGTAGTGGGGAGGGTGACAATGGACCTTACTTTGGCAGATGTAAGCGGTATTCCTCAGGTCAAAGTTGGGGAGGAGGTAACCATCATTGGAAGGGACGGAGGTGAGGAGATAACTGCCAGGGAGGTAGCCGAGAGGGTGGGCACCCTGAGCTATGAGGTTCTCTGTCTCATCGGAAAGAGGGCTCCGCGGGTCTATACCCAGGGGGAGAAGGTCGGCGGCGTAAGATTAGCTTTAAGGAGGAAGGAGGTCGTAGACCAACTTATCCCCCCTGTGGAGATGGAGGAAATGATCAAAGACTGCCTCCAGCTTAGATTGAATGAGGAGGTGGGAGAGGCATTATACCACGGCATCCTCAAGGCCATCTTTAGCCAGAGGGGGAGAGAGCTCCAGTATCGCAGGGATCTAAGGCATAGGATCTGGTTTGTAGAGGAGGAGGAGGGGTATAAGGTCAAGGCGGAGATTGAATATTACAAGATCCTTCGCTCTGATTCCTTCTATGTGGCCTGCGCCAAGGATGAGGCCAGTTTGGCATATTACTTTCAGGACCCTCTCTGTGAGTATAGGTGGTTGTTGGAGAAGGGGCAGGTAAGGGTCTCTGATTTTCAGGTCAGAGGGGTCAGGGTTGATGGCCTTAAGCTTGAACCCCAAAAAGTGAAGGCAACGGAGAGGGGCTATGAGATCCACTTCCAGGAGTCCAACCTTGGGTCTAAGCTCAACCAACCGGTGAAGATGGAGATTGAGACCCAAACCTGGCAGGAGAAGGACAACAGGGAGCTCCCCATATATATCGTCTATCCCACTAAGGGAATGGAGGTAACCTTTGACTATGCGGCAACAGGTATAGAAGCCGTTAAGGCCATAAGCTTTTTGGCCGGTAAGAACAGATACCCACA
>DAOVCL010000107.1 GCA_030670005.1 Candidatus Zixiibacteriota bacterium
CGAAGGATGGAAGCAGGATCTACTTTCAGGTGGCGCACCACGGGGACACAGTTCTCAAATCGGTGGCGCCGGATGGAGATGAGCGAAGTTTACAGACGGTGATTGGGGAGAAGGGGGTTGTAGGGTCGTTTAGTTTTGACAAGGAGCAGTCGAAGCTGGGTTATTTTCACGCCAATATGACTGACATAGGACAGGTCTGGGTGCAGGAATTAGCCACCGCACGCTCTCACAAGCTAACGCGTGTCAACGAGAACCTGCTTCGTGCTCGGGATCTGGGGGAGATCGAGGAAGTCTGGTTCAAAGGCGCGGCGGGTAACGATTTGCAGGGTTGGATTCTCAAACCGCCTTGCTTTGATAGATTAAGGAAATACCCCTCAATTCTGGAAATTCATGGCGGCCCCCGGGTGCAGTACGGCAACTTCTTTATGCACGAGTTCTACTACCTGGCCGCGCATGGCTATATCATCTATTTCTGCAATCCACGCGGCGGACAGGGATACGGC
Source organism: Candidatus Zixiibacteriota bacterium (assembly GCA_030670005.1). Classification (GTDB taxonomy): domain Bacteria; phylum SM23-81; class DAOVCL01; order DAOVCL01; family DAOVCL01; genus DAOVCL01. The sequence goes on from DAOVCL010000107.1 coordinate 504, forward strand.
GAAGCACACTCCAAGGCCATTTGGAACAACTGGGGCACAGCAGACTACGACGATTTAATGGCCTGGGTTGACCTCATCCAGCAGAGACCGTACATTGACCCCGATAGGATGGGCGTCACCGGCGGCAGTTACGGCGGTTATATGACCAACTGGATCATCGGGCACACGGACCGGTTCAAAGCAGCGGTCACGCAGCGGAGTGTCAGCAACCTGATCAGTATGTATGGTTCCAGCGACTTCAACTGGGCCTTCCAAATGGAGTTCGGAGACGAGCCCCCCTGGGAAAATCTTGAGAACTACTGGCGGCAATCCCCGATGAAGTACATTGGCAATGTGAAAACCCCCACCCTGGTCATCCACAGCGAACAGGATCTGCGGTGTGCCATCGAGCAGGACGAGCAAATCTTTGTGGCGCTAAAGAAGCTGGGGGTAGACACCGAAATGGTCAGTTTCCCAGACGAACCGCATGGCCTCTCCCGCAAAGGACGCACAGACCGACGTATTGAAAGGCTGAAGCATATTCTGCGCTGGTTTGATCGCTATCTAAAAGGGGACAACAAACGAAATTAGCTCCCTGCAGTGGCTAACTTCAACGATCTTTGAGGGAGAGAAGAAGGTCCAATGGAGGAAAACGCTTGGTGTGGATTAAATTAAAGGGTAAGTTTTCGCTTTTTGAGATTCTTAAAAACATTGACTGAATCTGGTCTACTTCAGCCCATACCTGTTTAGCTTGCGGTAGAGGGTTCTCTCTCCGATCCCCAATATCTCGGCGGCCTTTCTTCTGTTCCCTCCTACCTGGGAGAGGATCTTCTGGATGAGTTCTTTCTCCACCTCTGAAAGCTTGCCCACCTCCAGGGGTTTCTCCTCCTCCCCGGCAAGAGGAACAGCCATAGCAGGACGAACGAGCGACTTCTCCCTGAACATCTCCTTCAGTTCGGAGATATCCTCCTTCAGGCTGAGAATGGCCCGATAGATAAGCTCGCGTTCAGCGGAATCCAGGGATTTCCCCACCCTGATGGGGAATTCCCCCCTCTCAGGTGAGCGTCCCTGGATGTAGCTTTCTATGTCTGGGGCATCGATCTTCTTCTCAGCCGAGAGAACCACCATCTGCTCCACCAGATTCTTCAGTTCCCTTACATTTCCCGGCCAATAGTAATCGACCAGTTTCTTCATTGCCCTTTCGGTGAGGCCGACAAAACCCCGATGGTTCTCCCGGGTGAACCTCTCGATGAATTCATAGATGAGAAGAGGTATGTCTCTCCTTCTCTTCCTCAAAGGGGGAACATCGATCTTCACCACGCAGAGCCGATAGTAGAGATCCTTCCTGAATTCCCCCCTCTCCATTTCCTCCTTTAGATCCCGGTTGGTGGCAGCCACCACCCTTACATCAACCTGAATTGTCTCGTTTCCGCCCACTCTCATCAACTCCCTCTCCTCCACAACCCGCAGAAGCTTAACCTGAGTTGATGGGGAGAGTTCACCTACCTCATCCAAGAAGATCGTTCCTCCATTGGCCAGCTCGAACAGCCCCAACCGTCGAGCCAGAGCCCCGGTAAACGCCCCCTTCTCATGGCCAAATAGCTCGCTCTCCAAGACCCCTTCTGCCAGGGCACCACAGTTGAGGGTCACAAATGGCCTCTCCTTGCGTGGGCTGTTTTGGTGAATGGCCTTGGATATGAGTTCCTTCCCAGTTCCGCTTTCCCCTTGAATGAGAACGGTGACATTGGTGGGGGCAATCTGAAGCACTGTCTCGGCTATCTGCTTTATCTCCTCTGACCTTCCTACCAGGCCACAGGATTTGATGGCCTCCCTCTTTCGCAGAAGGCTATTGACCTTGATCTGGAGCCTCTCCGGATCGATGGGTTTCTCAGCCCAATCCTCCACCCCCAGCTCAAAGAGCTCCAAAGCCCTCCCCCTCTCCTCTCGATTGACCAAGAGGATGACGCTTGTCCCCATATATCGACTCACCACCCGCTGGAGAAGCTTCCCTGTGGAAAAGCCCGGAAGGGAGATGTCAAAAAGCAAGAGGAAGAAATCCCTTTCTTTTAAGGCCTTAAGTAGTTGAGCAGGGTCTTTGACCCAGACCTGATCATAGCCCTTGAGGAATCTCTCTATCTGAAGGGCCAGATCCTCCTCATTGGTGGCTAAGAGGATCTTTTTCAAACCTCTCCCTCCATAATTCTGGTCAGTGAGTATCTATACCCCTCCCCCAACCTGCCTTACTCCAAGTCCACAAGGTTCGTTATTCTCAGCCTATTGCCTCCCACCTTGCCGATCATCCTTACCCCTAATTTATTCCCCATCTCCTTTGGCCTTCTGTAGCCCCCCTCTAAGGCCATTACATTGACCAAGGGATTCTCCTGGTAATTGTCCTCGAAGTGGACCTAACCACCAATTGTGGGGACACCAAAGCAGTTGCCATAGTCAGTTATCCCATCGAGGAGGTATCTGAACGTTTCGGAATTTCTAAGAAATTCCGAAACGTAGGGGGATGTTTGAAGGGGGTAGGCCCCCTTCAAGGGTGACAGCGGAGCAATCCGAGCAGGCGTAGGATTGCGGAGCGCCATAGGGCCGATGAGGCCCTCTGGAGAAGTTAGCGACCAAAGGGAGCTAAGTTCTCCTCGGGTTTTTGGGGGTTAGCGAATTGCCGATCTCCACTGCACCGGCATTCTCCTCTCCGGCCTTGGTCAGAAGGCTTTCCCCCTCCTGGGGTAGATTTCTCAGCCAGGGGAGGGAGCCCTTGTAGCTGCAATGCTCAGACCACATCACCGAGAATATGCCCAATTCGGTAAAACTCGGCTCTCTGCCCAGAATGTTCTTTATCCTCTCAAACTCCTCAGGGGTAAGCCCATGTTGGGCCACAGGCTTGGGGGTGACTTTCGATAATTCTCTTGTCAAAATGACAATATAAACCAAAAATTGACATTATCAAGCAAAAAATCCTCTTGCAATGGATGATGGCTTTTCCTATATTCCATAGCTGAACCTTTCGGAATTTCCGAAATGTTGGGGTAGCTTGAAGTTCCACACTTATGCATAAGTGCGGGATTCAATCATGACAGCGGAGCAATCCGAGTCCCGATTTAGATCAGGAAGGGTCGGCAGACCCTATGGGAAGTTAGCGACCAAAGGGAGCTAAGTTCACCGATGATTATCACTAACAGAAAGGCCAGGCGCGATTATCAGATCCTGGAAACCTACGAGGCCGGGATGGTGTTGGAGGGAACCGAGGTTAAATCCCTGCGCCAGGGGAGGGCCAATCTCAAGGACAGCTTCGCCCGAGTGGAGAAGGGAGAGGTCTTCCTCCATAATATGCATATAAGCCCCTACCCAAATGCCTCCCATTTCAACCATGACCCCGACCGGAGGAGGAAACTCCTCCTTCATCGCTGGGAGATAAAAAGGCTCCTGGGAAAGACGGCCGAGAGAGGTCTTACCCTCATCCCCTTGAAGCTGTATTTTAAGGGAAAGGTGGCTAAAGTGGAGTTAGGCCTCTGCAAGGGGAAGAGGCTCTACGATAAGAGGAAGGATATAGCCGAGAGGGAGGCGAAGAGGGATCTGGAGAGAAGGCTAAAGAGGAACTATGATTAAGAGGGTTATTCTTCTCATCGGCCTTCTGTTTTGCCTCACCCTTGGTTTGAAGGCCCAAAATAGGTTGGCCACAAAGAGGATAGAGGGCGTCCAGTATGTCTCAGCCCAGGAGTTGGCCAAGCTCACCGGGGCAGAGATCTTCTTTGAACTGTATCTTCAGAAGCTGGTGCTCAAGCTCGGTCAACGCCGACTAAGGCTTACCCCCCTGAGCAGTGTGGTAGTAGCCGATGACCAACCCCTAAATATGCCCTATCCGGTAAGATGGATAAGAGGCCAAATTTGGGTGCCGGCCAAATATATAGGTCCGGCCCTCTTCATCCTCACCCAGGAGGATTTGGCCTGGGATCCATCGCACTCGGCCTTTCTCCGCCCTCCCCCTTCCGTCAACATATCGGGTTTGGAGATAAAGCCCAAGGAGAATGGCACCCTCATTACCCTTCGCCTGACCAAACCCTTAGACTATGAAGTCAAGGAGGGGGGACCAGATGAGATCATCCTGCTCATCCGAGGCGGTAAGCCCTGGAAGAAGGGTTTGACCTCCATCCCGACGCAAGGGGTAATAGGAGGCGTAACTGTCTCCTCGGAGAATAGCTTATGTCGCATCTCCTTTAAGCTGAACAGGCCGAATATCAAATACAAGTCCTACTATAGGTCAACCCCCCCGAGGATTATCCTCTCCCTCTGGGAGAGGGGTTCATCTGCCCCCTCGCAGAAGGAGAACCCCCTGGATGTGGTGGTCATAGACCCTGGACATGGGGGGAAAGACCCGGGAGCCATCGGTCCCGGGGGGACTAAGGAGAAGGATGTGGTATTAAAGATCGCCCTCAGGTTAAAAGAGCTTTTGAGAACGAGGTTAAAGCTAAAGGTCATCCTCACCAGGGAAAAGGATGAGTTTCTTCCCCTCTCCCGCCGGACACAAATAGCTAACGAGAACAATGCAGACCTCTTCTTGAGCATCCATGCCAACGCCAGTCGCAAGAGAAAGATAAGGGGCTTTGAGGTCTTCTTCTTGGATTATGCCAAAAATGATGATGCCCGGGCAATAGCGGCTGCCGAGAATTCGGCAATAAGGTTCGAAAGCCCACTACCATCCCCTCAGGAATTGAGTGATCTGGACTTCATTCTCCTCGATATGATCCAGAATGAGTATCATAAGGAATCAAGCGAACTTGCCGGGATAATGGTGAAGAGGCTATCGTCTAAGCTGAGAATCAAAGGCAGGGGAGTAGATCAGGCAGGATTTTATGTCCTCAACGGGGCCTTTATGCCCGCCGTTTTGATAGAGGTGGCCTTCATCTCCAACCCAGAAGATGAAAAGCTATTGAAGCAGACCTGGTTCCAGAAGAAGGCAGCCGAGGCCTTATACGAGGGCATAAAGGAGTTCAAAGAGAGGTATAAGGGAGGAGGTTGAGCTTGAGGAGAGATGATCCCATAGGCATATTCGACTCCGGGGTAGGGGGACTTACCGTGACCTCTGAGGTGATGAAAAGGCTTCCTGGGGAGGACATAATCTACTTTGGGGACACGGGAAGGTATCCATATGGTTCCCGCTCTCCAGAGATAGTAGGGAAGTTTGCCCTGCAGGATGTGGGATTTCTCTCTGGCCTGGGGGTAAAGGCAGTGGTGGTGGCCTGTAATACCGCATCATCGGTGGCCCTGGATAAGTTAAGGGAGAAGTTTCCTCTCCCCATTATGGGGGTGATAGAACCGGGAGCTAAGGCGGCTGTGAGGGCGACCAGAAATGGGATATTGGGAGTTATCGGCACCAGGGCCACCATCAAAAGTGGCTCTTACAACCAGGCCATTAGGAGATTGAACCCTGGGCTAAGGGTGATAGCCAAACCTTGCCCTCTCTTCGTGGCCTTGGCCGAGGAGGGGTGGACTCAAGGGAAAGCTGTTAGGCTTGTCGCCCACAAGTATCTCGATCCCCTCAAGAGGGAAGGAGTGGATACATTGGTCTTAGGATGCACCCACTATCCCCTTTTGAGGGGGGTGATTGGGGAGGTTATGGGAGATGAGGTAAAGTTGATTGACTCGGCTAAGGAGACATCTAAGGAGCTAAAAAGTCTTTTGGAAGGGGAGGAACTTTTGAACCCTCGAAAAGAAGGGGGGAACTACAGGTTCCTGGTCACGGACAACCCTGATGCCTTTTTGGAGGTAGGGGGAAAATTCTTAAAGGGCAAGCTCACCGGTGCAGAGCTGTTGGAAATAGGGAGGCTGAAGGGGGAAGGCGAATAAGTGGAGAAGGCCTATGGGAAAGCAGGCCCCTGGTAGCTTTTTGGGGATGTGATGAGAACCGAGGTGGCAGAACCCCGATTCTGCCACCAATCTTTTCGCCGTCAGATGAGGGCATCTGACGGCTCAACCTGGTAAAGGTTTTGTGATAATTTAGGTTTACTACCATAGCTCGCTGTGGATGTTATCATCCACAGCCCCTATGAGGTGAAAAAAGCATCTAAAAAAGGCAAACTTAAACTCCTCCTGGCCACTAAAAACCAGGATAAAATTAGGGAGATAACCTCACTCCTCTCCGGGTTAAAGCTGGAGCTAATCACCTATAGGGAGATTCCCTCTTATCCTCAGGTAGAGGAGACCGGAAACACAACCAGGGAAAATGCCCTGCATAAGGCCAGGGTTTTATATGAAAGAACTGGTTATCTTAGCTTAGCCGATGATACATCCTTGGAGATAGAGGCCTTAGATGGTGCTCCAGGGGTTAAGGCCGCCAGGTTTGCGGGTCCAAAGGCCTCCTATGAGGAAAACAGGAGAAAGGTATTAAGTCTCTTAAAAGGGGTTCCCAGAGAAAGAAGGAAGGCAAGATTCATCTGCTCTATTGCCCTGGTGGGGAATGGAGTTGAAGAGGTGGTGGAAGGGGAGGTAAAAGGTGTAATTACCTCTGAAGAGAGGGAAGGAGGTAAGTTTGGCTATGACCCCATCTTTTTTGTCCCCACCTATGGAAGGACATTCTCCCAGATGGAGGCGGAGTTGAAAAACAGGATAAGCC
>DAOVCL010000105.1 GCA_030670005.1 Candidatus Zixiibacteriota bacterium
CTTCCCCTAAACCAGATAAGGGCGCAACTGGAGGATCTGGTCAGGGACAGACATCTGATCTCCCTTAAGGTGGGTGATAGGCTCCTCTACTTACCTAATGGTTCCCTCCGGAGGCTTAAGGGGATGATCATCGACGAGGTAAAGGGGTTCCACCAACAGAATCCCTATAGGTTGGGGATGGGGGAGGATGAATTGGGAAACAGGGTGAGGGCCCATTCGGAGATATTCCGCCGGGCTCTGAAGGAGCTTTTAGGGTCAGGGGAGCTTTTCCTCCATCAAGGGCAAAAGCTGGGTCGCCCTTCCCACCATATTCCCTTCTCCCCAAGGGATGAAAGGTTGAGGGAAGAGATAGAGGGAGTCTTCCTCAAAGGAGGATTTTCTCCCCCTTCTCTCAAGGAGCTCAAAGGGGAGGATGCCCGCAGGCTAATGAGGATTCTGCAGGAGATAGGGGTGCTTATCTCTGCGGGTAACTCCCTTCTCTTTCACAAAAAGTGGGTGGAGAGGGCAGAGGAGCTGCTGAGGGAATTTGTGGGGGAAAAAGGGGAGATAAGCCTGCGGGAGTTCAAGGAGCTTCTAGGGACTAGCCGTCGCTATGCCCTCTCCCTTTTAACCTATTTTGACAACCAGGGGATAACCAGGAGGGTAGGCGAGGTAAGGAGGCTAAGATAGAATGATTCAGGGGATCTTTAGGCTCGACTTAGATAGCTGATCACCGAGCGGTGAGGTCCCCCGATCTGACCGCTGTTATATTGAAAGGCTAAAGGTGTTGGCATAGCCGATATATAAGAAGACTGTTTTACTCAAGACATCTCTTCCAATTAAGCAATCTATATCGACTTGTCCTACAAGTGGGATTTCACCCACTTTGAGTGGATCAAAAATGATGTGAGTGTTGAATGCGAAGCCAATATCTATATAGATTTTATATACGTTAGAAAGGGTAGGTTGTCCAGCGGTAAGCATTGTGATTACATCATGGGGAGTTAAATCAAGTTCTTTGACAATACGCTGTGAGATGCCTGTAAAAGTTGCTCCGGTGTCAATAAGAGCATTAACTGGAATCAGGCCAGGAACTGTTTATTTTTTTTGGGCACGAGCTTCTCTGGTTGTTTTAGGCAACCCTACCATTATACGAATAATTGGCCCCTTCGAGGTTAAGGTAGGAGTATGAGCTGTAAATGAAGGCATTAAGTCATCCCTGTAAGGGAAAAAGTATTATAGTTTAAGACATCTTTGCTACCGATCTCATGGATAAGGAATTTTGTGTCTCCGAATTGTTTAATACCTTCTTGAAAAGCATCTTCATAGCTGGCATATAACCCGTGGATTTTCTGGTCTTTAATTAGGACGGTTTTACCATAATTCTCCTTTTTCCACTCTTCGGGCTGACTCAGGTAAAAATCATATTCTCTTTTTATATCTTCATCAAGGGCCATCTTAGCCTCCTTTGGGAATTCTCAACTTTAATATACATCAAAAATTTTGGGATTGCAACAACTTTTTGGCCCCTCCGAAGTTTGAAGGTTTAAGGCCAGCGAAAGTTGCCCTTTTTGTTAGGAGGTGGGTAACAGTTTAGCCACTTTTGAAATGGCCCATAAACACAAAGGAGGGATATAAATTCTTTATCTACTGCTGAGAAAATTATAGATGCATTATCCCGAGTTATTATAAAACCCTATTTATCATTTCGGGTGGTCAAGACCTAAGAAGTTTAGACTGTCCGAGGAGGCCTACAAACAGATTACAAATTCAGTGGGTTGTGCAAACTCCTGATGAATGAATAATTCGGATTAAAAGGTTTCCGAGTAAGTCCGTGAGATTCCGTGGTGAGGTGGAGAAAATATGATTTTTGCCATAACCGCGGGAGTGGAAGGGGTGCTGGTGTCCTCCCTGGACTTCAAATCCAGAGGTGCCTATCCAAAGGGGGTGGGCATGGTGGGTTCGATTCCCATCCGCTCCCGCCAGTTTAGCCTGAATAATTCATATGCCACAAAGACACCAAGCCCCAAATTGTTGATAAAATTAGAATAAAAACAATAATTGACAGACTAATCCAGAGCAACTCAGTTTACAAATCGGACCGCTCTTATGTTTTATATTCTTAGTGTCTTCGTGGCAAAAATTTATGAATAATCCGAGTTAGAAGCTCTCGGAGAAATCCCTTGACTTGGATTTCCTCCTTTAATATGTTTGATCGGTATGCGTAAGCAGATTATCGTGGAGAGGGCGGAGAGGGTTCATAGGCTTCCCCCCTCTTTTGTCTCCCAGGCAGAGGGTATATTGAGGAGGGCTAAAGAGAGGGGGAAAGAGGTGCTGGATCTGGCCAGATGCGAGGATCCAGAATGGGATCTTCCCCTGGGGGATGGGCTGGCAACCGAATCCCAGGTTCGCCAGGAGATTGGCCTGATGTTAAGGGAGAAGAGAGGGATAAACCTTCATCCCCAAAGGGAGATCCTTCCCCTGCCGGATCTGAGACAGGGTCTGATCCTCCTTCCTCTTGCCCTGTTGAACCCAGGGGATAAGGCCCTTCTCCCTGATCTGGCCAATCCCCTTTATAGGGTAGGCCTCACCCTCAGTGGGGCGACAATTGAAACCTTTCCCCTCTGGGAGAGGAATGACTACCTACCCAATCTTGGCCAGTTAGAGGAACTTTCCTCAGGGGCTAAACTTCTGGTCTTGAACTATCCCCACAACCCTACAGGAGCAGTAGCTGATCCAGCCTTTTTTAAGGAATTGATAGGTTTTGCCCAGGACCATAACCTCCTTGTCTTAAACGACTTCTCTTATGGGGGATGGAGTTCTAATTCCACCTCCAGCTTTTTGGGGATTCCCGGGGCCAAGGGAGTAGGGGGGGAGATAGGGGCCATCGCCCCCCCAGGGGATCTTCTCTCCCCTCAGCCCGGATATCTGGCCGGGAATAGGGAGTTGGTTTCTGCCCTTGGTGCCCTGCTCAGGGAGTTTTCCCCCTCCCTTTCAGGTTCCCTCTCCAGGCTTTCCTGGGAAACCCTGAGGGGCTATGATCTGGGGGGGAAGGGTAGATCCATTATCTCCGAGAGAATCGATCTACTCTCGGAGGAGTTGTATAGGTTGGGCTGGAGGTTCAGAAGGCCGATATCTACCCCCTTTTTATGGCTTCAGACCCCTGGCCATTATACCTCCCGAGGATTTGTGCACTCCCTCTTCCGCAGGGCCAGGGTCCTGGTGGTTCCTGGACCAGCCTATGGAGAGAAGGGAGAGGGCTTTCTGAGGGTTTCCCTTACTCCTTCTCCAGAGGTGATAAAAGAGGCCCTTTCCAGGTTCTCCCTTCATTTTGGCAGGAGGATACATCGCCGCAGATCTTAGAAAAATTTAGCCACGAAGCCTCTAACCCTGATAAATCATATGCCACAAAGCCCCAAAGTGTTGATAAATTTTAGAATAAAACAAAAGTTCATAGAGTAATACTGAGCGACTTAGTTTACAAACCGATTTACTCTAATATTTTATATTCTTAGCCCAAGTTTACCATTTTCGCCTCAAAATGGAGGTTAAAACCCACTTTTTTAGAGGCTTGTCATTTGTAAATGATTGATATTATTGATATTGCATTTTAAGAAATCGATTTGTTGTGTTGTAGTGCCCATACTAAACCATAATGTACCTAAGAATAACCTATTTTTCCTTGCCAGCAAACGAAATCCAGCTTAAAATCCGTAGTCACCATACAATTGTTATATTCAAGATAGTCCTTTTTCAATCTATTTGAGGAGGCAAGATGGATGTAATCAGGCTGCAAAATATGTCCTTTTATGGATATCATGGTCTCTCGTCCGCTGAGAGGGAGACCGGCCGCAGGTATGAGGTGGATGTGGAGCTTCACCGGGATGTGACTATTGCTGCCAAGACCGACAGACTGCAGAATACCATTGACTATCGAAAGGTCTATGATGTTGTAGAGCAGGTGCTCACCGGTGAGGAGCATCATCTCTTGGAGTCGATAGCTGAGGCCATTGCCGTTAGGATGGTGGCTGATTTTGAGATCGATCAGGTGGTAGTGAGGGTAAGGAAGAGGATGCCTCCCATTCCCGGAAATCTCGACTTCATTGAGATAGAGGTGAAGAGGCCTTGCCCATAGTCTACCTGGGGATGGGCTCCAATCTGGGGTTAAGGGAGGAGCAACTGAAGAGGGCAATAAAGGAACTTGGTTCCCTTCCCCATACGGAGGTTCTTGACCTCTCCAGTCTCTATGAGACGGAGCCAGTGGGAGTTAAGGATCAGCCCTGGTTCTTAAACTTGGTCTCCGTTCTTAGGACCGCGATTCCCCCGCAGGAGCTTCTCTTTCGGCTTAAAAAGATTGAGTCTCAGATGGGCAGGGGGAAAGGGGGGAGATGGGGCCCGAGGATAATCGACCTGGATATCCTCCTCTATGATGACCTGGTTTTCAGTTCCCCTCGGCTGGTTATTCCCCACCCCAGAATGCACCAGAGATCATTTGTCCTTCTTCCCTTAACCGAGATGGCACCCCAATGGAGGCATCCGATATTGGGGAAAGGGATATGGCAGTTGGCAGAGGGGCTTTCCCGTGGGGAGGTGGTGAGGTGGAGGGGGAAGCTCTATGCCTGAGCTCGGTCATCTGGCCATAGAGGGGGTTATTGGAGTGGGGAAGACAAGCTTGGCCAAGCTTCTGGCCCAGAGGATGGGGGCCAAGCTTGTCCTTGAAGAGGTGGAGGAGAACCCCTTTTTGGAGGGGTTCTATGCGGATGCCGAGAGGTATGCCTTTCAGACCCAGATATTCTTCCTGCTCAGCCGTTACCGTCAACTGAGCGGCCTTTTCCAGGGAGAGCTCTTTCACCGGGGAGTAGTGAGTGATTACATCCTGGCCAAGGACAAGATATTTGCCTATCTCAATCTAAACGATAATGAGCTTTTCCTCTACAACAGGCTCTATCCCCTCTTAGAGGATAAGGTTCCCCGGCCAGATCTGGTCATCTACCTTCAGGCCGGCACCGATTTCCTCTTGGGAAGGATAAAAGAGAGGGGGAGACCATTTGAGGGGGCCATATCCAGGGATTATATAGATTCCCTCAACCAGGCCTACAACCACTTCTTCTTCCATTACGACCAGACCCCCCTGCTTGTAGTCAAAGCTGAGGGTTTGGACTTTATAAACAGGGTTCAGGACTTAGAATGGCTCTGGGGGGAACTGGCCACACCCCCTGCGGGGACAAGGTATATAGCCGCACAGGGGAGATGACAGTAAAGAGGGATAAGGTTACCACCAAAACATTCTTGCAGCTCAAAGCCGAGGGGGAGAAGCTTGCCCTCCTTACTGCCTACGACTGGCTCACCGCAAGGCTCTTGGACGATTGTGGAATAGATGGCATACTGGTGGGGGATTCGGCGAATATGGTCTTCTATGGCCAGCCCACCACCCTCTCCATCACTATGGATCAGATGATCTACCACACCAGGGCGGTGGCCAAGGCGGCCACCAGGGCCCTGGTTATTGGGGATATGCCATTTATGTCCTATCAGGTAGATACCCAGGAGGCACTGAGGAATGCCGGAAGGTTTCTCAAGGAGGGGGGAGCTCAGGCGGTGAAACTGGAGGGGGGTAAGGAGATCGTTCCCACGGTGAGGAGGCTGGTGGAAGTGGGGATACCGGTTATGGGGCATATCGGTCTACTCCCTCAGTCAGTGCACCGCTTTGGGGGATATGGGGTAAGGGGGAAGGGTAAGGAGGAAGCCGACTATCTCTGGGAGAGCGCCAGCCTGCTGGAGGATGCAGGTTGTTTCTCCCTAGTTCTGGAGAAGATCCCCACGGATTTGGCCAAGAGGATGAGCAGGGAGCTGAGGATTCCCACAATTGGGATTGGGGCTGGTCCCTTCTGTGATGGTCAGATCTTGGTAGTGCAGGATATGCTCGGCCTCTTTGAGGAGTTTAAACCCAAGTTCGTGCGCAGGTATGTCGAGCTGGCCACCCAGGTAAGGGAGGCCTTCCATCACTACATCGAGGATGTAAAAAAGGGAAATTTCCCCTCCTCCCGGGAGAGCTATTGAGATGATTACCATTGAGGGGATAACCCAGATGAGGGGGGTCTCCCGGAAGGCCAGGGAGGAGGGGAAGCTCATTGCCCTTGTCCCCACTATGGGCTTCTTCCATGAGGGGCACCTCAGCCTGATAAGGAAGGCCAGGAAGGTAGGTGACTTGGTGGTGGTTTCCAGCTTCGTCAACCCCTCCCAGTTTGGCCCGGGGGAGGATTATGGGGCCTATCCGCGGGAACCTGAGCGGGACAGGACCTTGGCCGAGGAGAATGGCACGGATGTCCTCTTCTCCCCCTCTATAGAGGAGATGTATCCTCAGGGTTACTCCACCTGGGTGGAAGTGGAAGGGCTAACTGAGGTGCTCTGTGGCAGGTCCCGCCCAGGCCATTTTCGGGGGGTAACCACTGTGGTGACCAAGCTATTCCACATTGTCCAACCCCATTATGCCATCTTTGGGCAGAAGGACTACCAGCAGGCACAGGTGATCAAGAGGATGGTAGATGATCTGAACTTCGATCTGAGGATATTAGTTGAGCCCACGGTGAGGGAGCCGGATGGCCTGGCTATGAGCTCTCGGAACCTCTACCTTACCCCCGCGGAGAGAAAGGATACGGTCATCCTCTACCCCTCATTACTCAGGGCGCAAGAGCTGGTGCAGGAAGGGGAAAGGGATGCGGGAAGGATCTCAGATATGATCAGAAAGATGATCGCCGACGTAGAGAGGGCGGAGATAGACTATGTCTCCATAGTTGATGGGGAGAACTTAAGGCCCATCTCTCAGTTAAAGGGGAAGGTGCTTATTGCCCTGGCGGTGAAGATTGGTAAAGCAAGATTGATAGACAATATCCTGCTCTCGGTCGATGAATAACCCAGCGCAGCAAAGCCGCAACCAAACAAGGGCCACAGATTACACAGATTTCACTGAATCTATAGAACAAGAATGACACCAATAAACGAATCTACACGAATAGATAATTATGAATATAAAGTTAACTCTTTCCATAAGAAGATTAAGGCAATAATAACGAAAGGGTTTCAAGAGATCGGTGGCCTCTATCACTCATAGTGTGTGAAATTCATTCAGAATCTATGGAAAGTCTGTTGTAAAAGTTCAGTGA
>DAOVCL010000037.1 GCA_030670005.1 Candidatus Zixiibacteriota bacterium
TCATATGGGGTATTGTGCTGATGGGGCTTGCAGTGCTTGTGGTATGGGACATCACAAGCACAGTAGCCCAAAAAAGAATCATAAATCCAATTTTGATCGACCCATTAAGTAAACAAGCCCCGAAACAAAATTCAATTGTCGGTATATGCAACTCTATGGATCCTGCGTTGGGTGATATGCAAGCTCCTCTGGATGCTGTTCTCACATATGCTCAGGTGGATTCCATAACCCGTTTGGCGGTACAACGATCAGGAGGGTTAGAGGACCTTATTGAGGAGGGAGATTGGGTCTGCATCAAGTTCAATATGGTGGCGAGGCATAATGCTGCTGCTGCTACGGACCTGAGAATGGTTAAGAGTCTCGTTGAACAGTTGATTGAGGAAGGTGACGCTGGCACGATCAGTGTCGTTGAGGGTGGTGCCTGGTGTAGAAACCCAGGTCACGACGGGTGGAGCGATCACTATCCGGACTACGACAATTTGTCATACGAGGATATGGTTACCGATCTTGATACCTTAAATCCCCAGGTGAATATTAACTTCATCGATCTCAATTATCCTCCTTATACTCCAGATGTGCCTGTTCCTGGTGGCGGGCTATCTCAAGACTCTTATACAATTCCTGATGCTATCCTTCACTGCGATAAGCTAATCAGCGCAGCAGTCCAGAAGACCCATTACTTTGCAGGGGTGACCCTTTGTCATAAGAACTATGTCGGCATAGCGCCTGCCGATATATATACCAGTGGAGGGGGTTGTAATAAAATGCTTGTGCCCCACGACAGGATAGAAAGGTCAATTGTGGATCTCTTCTCTTATCATCCTGCTGATTTTGCTATTACCGAGTGTAACATCGGGATGGAAGGACTTGGTCCTACGGGTGGTTCTCCGATAAGGAGAAATGTTATAGTAGCCAGTAGAGATGCGGTGTCCGCTGACGCAATAAGTTCGTACCTAATGGGATTCAACCCGTGGGACATCGACCATCTACACTGGTCCAACAATAAGGGCTATGGGATTTATGACCTTGATTACATTACCGTGTTGGGCCCAGACGTCGATTCTATTAGACACGATTTTCAAAAGGCTCCACACTACGATGTCCGTGGCCCTCCCTGGAGGCTCGACTACTATCAGGGGCGAGCCTGTCGGACCTGGTTGATCAATGGCAAACATAGTGGCACTGATATAAATCAGGATTATCTGGGCTCCCCTGGAGGTGAGGGAGCAGTTGCACCTGTGGAAGGGGATACTACTGCAGGGTTGGTTTGGACACTGTTTATAGATGTTGACGATTACACAGATCTACTGAAGCACTTCGACTATGATGCTACAAACTGCATCGCATACGCTTACACTCGGGTAATTGCAGATACCGCTCAGACTGCCTATCTCCGCTTTGGCAGCGATGATGGGATCAAGATCTGGCTCAACGGAGATTCCATCTATTCCAACCCAGAGACGGGCGGCTGGTCCATAGTGGAGAATGCTGATCCCCCGAGCAACAACGGGTTACCCATAACGCTACAACAAGGTGTAAACAGGTTGCTCGTTAAAATCAAGAATACCATTGGGGATTATGGTTTCAGCATGTTTGTCTCTGAATCCGATGGTGATACCCCACTAGGGGTGAAGTATTCAATCCAGTGCCAGGTGCCACCAGTCCCCGTCCTCATTTCACCACGGGACTCGGCTGTCATAGCTGACACCACGCCCACATTCATATGGAGCTCTACCGCGCCAGTGGGAGGTTCTTACAGTCTCCAGCACGCCCTGGATAGCAACTTCACTGAGGATGTAGTTATGGAATCATTCCTTATTGACACTTCCTATACTGTCCTTGATGGTCAGGCTCTTCCAGACATGAGCTACTACTGGCATGTGCAGGCCTTTAATGCTGAGGGTGAGTCCAGTGGATATCAGGCAGATCCCTTCATATTCATCGTGGATACTGATATTCCTGATGTTCCCATGCTTCTTACGCCTGTTGACTCATCTTATACTAACGACAGCACACCGACTTTCAGTTGGAGCCAGGTGACCAAGGGTAGTGGGCTATCATTAGTTAGGGGGAAGATTTTCAAAGTTGGTGGCAAAGGTGATAAGGCAACTGCTGTGACTTATACTCTGCAGTGTGCCACGGATGGGGGCTTCAGCGACATAGTCATTGACACTGCTGGCCTGACTGGGACGAGTTATACTGTTCCGGATGCCGATGCCTTGGCAGATACTACCTACTGCTGGCGGGTTGAGGCAGTGGATCAAGCAGAAAATCACAGTGGCTACGGTAGTCCCTTTATATTCACTGCGGATACAAAGCCACCTTCGAAGGTACTAAATCTTGAGGCATCATCTGCAGATACAAGTGTAATTTTGACTTGGAGCCCGGCAACCGACAACTTCGGAGTTTACCATTACGTGATCTATCGTGATACGGTCACCTTCACACCTACTCCCGAGAATTCTATTGGGATCACGAAGGACACTGCCTACATTGACAGGGCTGTGGTGTTTGGAGGGACTTATTATTATAGGGTTTCGGCGGTAGATTATGCTGAGAATGAGGGGGAGTATTCTGACGAGGTTGAGGGAGTAGTAGGAGGGGTGAATAATAGGGATGTTTTTGGTCTGCCCAAAGAGTACTCTCTATTTCAGAACTATCCCAATCCATTCAATCCCATCACCCAGATCAAGTATGCCTTGCCCAGAGATTGTCAGGTCAGGCTGGAGATATACAACATCCTTGGGCAGAGGGTGGCGACTTTAGTGGATGGAAGGCAAACGGCTGGATGTAAGTCGGTTCGGTGGGATGGGAGTCCTCTCTCCAGTGGGATCTACTTCTATAGATTAAGGGCAGGCGAGTTCTCTCAAATTAATAGGATGGTGCTGCTGCGCTGAGTTTATGGGGCGTAGGAAATATGAACGGTAGGTTGAAACTCTGATCTCAGGCAGGATTAGTGTGGTTTTGACCTGGCCTTCTTATTTGAGCTGAATGGGCATGAAGGTTCAGATTGGATAACATTGTGGTGGGAGAGAAGTGGTACTCAGAGCGCAAGGAGGAGAGCAGAGGTGCGTCCTCGCCGAAGTTAGCCACTATTCCTTACTCTTCTCTCTGAATCTTGATCACCTCTCAGAGGAATCTCTCAATTCTGGTACCCAGCGAAGCTTCGCGTCAAACCGACAAGTTTTGCTTTATGGTCTAAATAGTTGTCTCGACAAAAACGAGTATTATAGAAAGATGTGTTTGGATGGATGTCCAAACATTAAATATTAGGTTGGTTAGGATAATATGAAAAAAAATAGGAGACAAATAAGAAAAATATTTGAGATTACCTTTGTATTCGCTTTTGTCCTAGTGTTTGCAATCCCTGTTTCAGTCTTAACTGCTAACCCAGTAGATAATAAGAGCAATGAATACAAAATTGATGATGTTGAAGCATCTGTTAGTGATTCATTTGGACCATCAATTGGTGAGAAAGTAGCAATAAATGATACTGTTTATGGTAACATAAGTCACCAGGATGCTTCATCTGCTACTGATGCAAATGAATGCCCTTGCCGCAGCAAAAACACATCGACATCATATACAGAAGTAACCGCTAGACCCCAAAGCTCTGGATATAACAGCGGGTCTTATAAATATGTAACACTAGAAGGAGACTCATTTGATTATGTCGTTAATGATTTTACCTTTTATCCAATACCTGACATTCCAAAGCCAGAAAAAGGTGTGACTTTCCAAGATCCAACTTTCCATCCTGATATTACAAGGATAACAGATGCATCAGCAGATGTAGGGGGGACCAATTTTTGCATGTCAGGTTATCCTAAGCATAATATAGAAAATGCCGACGGAACAATGCTCATGATACAGTGTGATGAATGGTGGGAAAATCGTTGGTTTATTTTTGATGCAAATACTTATGAAAATCTAAGACAAATCCCTTCTGAATATGTTGATACGCCAAATTTCCAATATCAAGATCCTGATGTCAGGTGGGATAATGCTGAGCCTGATGTTTTCTATACGACTGCTACATCAAAATTTTACAAATGCAATGCTAGTGATGATCCAATCTCATGTGTAGAGCTTCATGATTTCCAAGATGATTTTCCAGGTGAAGATGTCAGGAGAGCTTATACAAAGGAAGAGGGAGATGCTTCAGATGACAGAAGATACTGGGCTTTCATCATAAGATGTTACGATGGACGTTGGTATGATACAGCTGCTGTTGTGTATGATAAAGATTTTTATGGAAAAGATAGTGGCGAAGTTATTTCTATTCTGGATGATACTGACCCTAAATTCCATGGAGCTGGTTTCATAGCAATGAGTCCATCAGGTAAGTATGTTTGGCTTCCTAGTTATAGTGATAGGCATTATATTTATCCTCGTGACTTTTCTAGTGATCGTTATTTAGGCTGTTCTGGTCATGCAGATATGGCTATCAGTGCTGAAGGCAAAGAGGTGGTAGTTTGTTTTAAGTATTATTCTCAAATGGGAGCAACTTGGATTCAAATGGTTGATATAGAGACTGGAGTAGCTACTTGGCTTGCTCCTAAAGGAGAGGGCTCTGCTCATATCTCAGGCAATTCTCACGACAAACCAGGCTGGGCTGTAGTTTCTGTTTACACCCCTAGCTATCCAGAAGAACCTGATAATTGGGCTGAACATTCAGTCTATATGGTGGAACTAACAACAAGAATAGATCCCCCTCCTCAAGTATGGAGAATAACCCATACTCATACATGCAGAGAAAGAGGCAGAGATGATCCTTTTGCTAAGATAAATAAAAAAGGAACAAAGCTTTGGTTTGGTTCTGGCTGGGGTCAATCAATCAACCATGAAGGTGCTCAATATGATGTCTATCAAGTAGACCTTCCTGAAACCTGGTGGGAAGATTTAGCGGTGGGTATTCATGACGATAGAGTTCTGAAATTAGCTACAGGGTTTTCCCTCTTTCAGAACTATCCGAATCCATTTAACCCCTCTACCACCATCCGCTACACTCTTCCAGATAGAGATAGAGAGGGGAGACCGCACCGCGCCACCCTTAAAGTCTACAACATCTTAGGGGAATTGGTAAGGACACTGGTGGATGAGGAGCAGGCTCCTGGCTTCTATCGGGTTGTTTGGGATGGAAAAGACAACCTTGGAAGGGAGGTATCCAGTGGAGTATATTTTTGCGGGGTGAGGGCAGGTGAATTTTGTGCGGTAAGGAAGATGCTACTTCTGCGCTGAATTACCTTATTTGAAGGCAACAAATTCAGGGTGGGCAGGAGCCTTTTTGGCAGTCAGTTTTGAGTTCTTGCCCACCCTTTTTATATGTGACTGGTTTTCATCATTTGGATTGTAATATTCAGATCGGCCACTGACTGCTCCCCCACCAGGGTGGCAGAAGAGGGCTTCTGCCACCTCGGGATTCGTGAACTTTGAGGGAGAGTTGGGGATGAGGTAAGTTATGTATCGTTTTCTGGTTGTCATTGAAAAGACGGATAGGGACTATTCGGCTTATTCTCCTGACTTGAGCGTTTCGGAATTTCTTAGAAATTCCGAAACGTTGAATTATGGATTGATTATCGTAGAAGGAGAATATAATGAAGTGTGTAATTTGTCATAGCGATGATGTTCAAGTAATGGATGTCAAAGAAGAGATTTCAATTGGTAAAGATGTTATTTATGTTACCATTGAGACCCCGGTTTGTCAGAGTTGTGGCGAACATTACTATGATCGACGCACCATTCGTTATTTAGAAAAGGTTGAAGAGGAATTGAAGAGAGGCGGGAAAAAGTTGAAGGAGATTGGTAGGGTTCTTGAGTATGTTTCTACTTGATAGTATAAGAATTTCCATTTTTAGACAGGATTAACAGGATGATCAGGATAAATAAAAGTCGTCCACCAATGTTAAATCTAAGCGAGCCGGGATGTGGGAGACATCTCCTAACAGCTCTTGAAAAATTTTCGGGAAGATCAAAGGTAGATTGAAATTAGAAGCCTCACCATAGTGTATTACCTATTTGTGAAATGGCTTAGCTGTTCTGGGGTCGGGAAGGAAAAACTTCATTAGATTAGAGAAAGCTCTTTGCAGCAGTAGGATTATCTAATTTGATGTAATCAATTATTTCG
Organism: Candidatus Zixiibacteriota bacterium; assembly: GCA_030670005.1. Taxonomy (GTDB): domain Bacteria; phylum SM23-81; class DAOVCL01; order DAOVCL01; family DAOVCL01; genus DAOVCL01. The sequence goes on from DAOVCL010000037.1 coordinate 6,128, forward strand.
AGTAAGTCTCGTTGTGCTGTTTGAAGATATTGAATAGCGTATGTTTTCTTGCTCACTCCAGATGCTCTTTGACGAGTTTCATCATTTCAGAATGGGTAATGCCCTTTTGGCCTGTTACTGCTGAGACTTCTGCTTCACCTAACTTTTTGTAAAGTTCAAGGAGGGAATGAAGTCTTTCGTAATGGGCATAACTCATTACTACCAGGTCTCCTTGACCATTTTTAGTGATGAATACAGGTTCGTCTTCTTGATGGCAGAGATCTGAAATTTCATCTGCGTGATTACGCAGATCAGAGATGGGTTTTATTATTGGCATGAATTACTCCTTTCTCATAAACCACTCAAGTCTTTCAACGGGTAGCTTCTTTTGTAAACAAAGATAATCTTGATGAAAGGTAAAGTCAAGAGGGAATCTTTATGGCTGAGCAGAAAACTCTTGCTTTATTTAAGTGAAAGTATTACATTGCCTTGGAGGCTATGGTCAGATTTTCCACTTTCATCTTAAACGGGAACGTAGGTTGAGTCCTTATCACCTTAAAGAACAAATAGGAGGCAAAAATTATGAAAGGTTTTGCGAGAATAACTTTTAACCCCAATATTATGGGAGGAAAGGCGTGTGTTAGAGGGATGAGGATCCCAGTTTCTTTGGTTGTAAACCTTGTGGCCAATGGAATGACACCAGAAGAGATAATCAAAGAATATCCTGATCTTGAACCTGAAGATATAAAGGAGGCTTTACAATATGCCTCGTGGTTGACTAAAGAAGAGTTACATACTGCCATTGGAACAGAAAAATGAAATTTCTTGCTGATATGGGGATTTCCCAATCTTCAATTAATTGGCTGAGAGAAAAAGGATTAGACGCCATCCATTTGAGAGAAGAGGGACTGCATAAGATATCCGACATAGAAATAATTGAAAAAGCACGAAGAGAAAATAGAATCATACTTACCTGTGACCTTGATTTTGGAGATATAATGGCTATGTCCAGTGGAATATGTCCAAGTGTAATAATCTTCAGACTCGAAAATGAGACCCCCAAAAATGTGAATAGGAGACTGGAACAAGTATTAGATGAATCTTTTGATGCTTTAGAAAAAGGAGCAATTATAAGTGTTGAGGAAGTAAGGCATCGGGTAAGGTTGCTTCCAATCTAAGAATATAGACTTTATTGAATGGTTTTAGAATGATTGAAGTACTAAAGCAGTTTGGGGGTTAGGTCTGTCTGATCTGTAATTTTCCCCTGATCTCTGTTCTCATCTAATCTGTGGTGATAGAAGGGAGCTTCTGTCACTTTGGGGTAGGAGGGGCAATATAAAGTAAGTCCGTTTTCAAACTGATCTAATTATAACCAACCTCCAGTTGGAGGTTGGTTTTCTTTTTTTGCGGGGGAATAGAATGGGATTGACAGAATGGGGTAGATTTGTTATGTTAATACTAATCAAAAGTGATTTCGCTTGGAGAGGATCTCCTCAAACGACAGGCCACTTGGCCGTAGTAGCAACGCAGAGGAGATAGTGAACAATGCGACAGCTAACCCGATCTATTCATAAATTACCGCTGCCCATTTTCAACCACCGTGGGTCCTTTCTTGTAGGGACAGGGCTTTAGCCCTGTCCGAAAAAAAGCGGACAGACCTGAAGGTCTGTCCCTACGGGACGATAGGATAACCTTTGAATAAGAATTGGGCATCAGTTTATGAATAATTCGGCCAGCCCTCTGCTGGCATAATAAGAGGTTTTGATCTATGAATTCAGATTTGCTTATCAAAGGTGGTACCTTGGTTACTATGGGCTCCCAGGAGGTCATCGAGGGGGATATTATAATCAGGGAGGGGAGGATTGCTGGGGTGGGTAGGATAGAAACTCCCTCGCAGGTGAAAGTTTTAGAGGTTAAGGATAGGGTGGTCATCCCGGGGCTGGTGCAGACCCACATCCATCTCTGCCAGACGATATTCCGGGGGATGGCTGAGGGTTTGACTCTCTCGGATTGGCTGCAAGGGAGGATTTGGCCACTGGAGGCAGCCCATTTCCCCGATTCGATCTATATCTCTGCCCTATTGGGCTTATCCGAGCTGATCAGGAGTGGAACGACAACTGTCTTGACTATGGAGACGGTAAGACATACCCGGATGGTCTTTAAGGCAGCCCAGGAATCAGGTATCAGGGCCGTAATTGGCAAGGCGATGATGGATGGGGGGAATGGCCTCCCCCCAGGTTTAAAGGAGACCACCGAGGAGTCCCTGGAGGAGAGCTTGAGGCTTTGGGAGGAATGGCAGGGGAAGGGGAATGGGAGATTAGGAGGTTGCTTTGCCCCTCGCTTCGCCCCCTCCTGTTCGGAGACTCTCTTGAAGAGGATAGGTGAGGAGTCCAGAAGAAGGGGCATCCTCATCCATTCCCATGCCGCCGAGACCAAAGGGGAGGTGGAGACTATCAGGAAAGGGAAAGGAATGGGGGAGATAGAGTACCTGGATGGGTTGGGCCTTACCGGGGAGAGACTCCTTCTGGCCCACTGCATCTGGTTGGGGGATGAAGAAGTGAATATCTTAGCCCGCACGAAGACCAGAGTCCTCCACTGCCCATCCTCCAACCTCAAGCTTGGCTCAGGCATCGCGGATGTCTCCGGGCTGAGGAAAAGGGGAATTTCCGTCTCCATTGGATCCGATGGAGCCGCCTGTTCCAACAGCTTGGATGGCTTTTGGGAACTAAGGTTGGCCGCTCTGTTGCAGAAGGTGAAGAATGGTCCCCAGGCCTTAGGAGCCCAAGAGGCCTTCCGCATAGCCACCTTAGGGGGGGCCGAGGCCTTGGGTATGGAAAGGGAGATAGGTTCCATCGAAGTGGGGAAGTGGGCTGATCTGGCGATTCTCGACCTCAACCGCTCCCATTTTCTATCTTTAGATGATATCTACTCCACGCTGGTTTACTCCACCCAGTCCTCTGATGTGGAGATGGTCCTGGTAGGGGGGAAGGTCATCTACCAGGGGGGGAAGGTCCTCACCATTGATGAAGGTAGGATTTTCCAGGAGGCAAGAAGGATAGCCCCTATTTTGCAGAAGGGAGCTGGGATATGAGTCAGACATTTGCCCAAAAGGCTTTAGCAAAGAAGGTCGGGAGGAAGGAGGTTACCCCAGGGGAGATATTAACCCTCTCTCCGGATAGGGTTCTCTCCCATGACAACTCAGCAGACATCTCTGAGAAGTTCAGCTCCTTGGGCGCAGAGAAGGTTTGGGATAGGGAAAAGATTGTTATTGTCTTAGATCACTGCGTCCCCGCAGCAGACTCTCGGTATGCCACAAATCACACCATAATCAGGGATTTTGTGAAGAGCCAAGGGATTACCAACTTCTATGATATCAACTGGGGTATATGCCACCAGGTCTTCTCTGAAGAGGGCTTTGCCCTCCCCGGTAGTCTCATCCTGGGGGCAGATTCTCACACCACCACCTATGGGGCATTTGGGGCCTTCTCTGCAGGCATTGGCCGCTCGGAGATGGCTGGTATTTGGGCCACAGGCCAGATATGGCTCAGGGTTCCGGAGAGCATACGGATCAATATAGAGGGATCCTTCCCACCAGGCGTCTATTCCAAGGATGTTATCCTTTACATAATTGGCGATCTGAGGGCAGACGGAGCCCTTTATCAATCGGTGGAGTTTGCTGGGGAGGCAGTGAGAAAGATGGGGATCTCCGAGCGGATGGTTCTCTGCAATATGGCAGCCGAGATGGGAGCAAAGAATGGGGTAGTGGAATCGGATGATAAAACGGAGAACTGGCTTAAAGGGAAGGCCAAGGGAGGATATGAGCCAATCTATGCCGATCCTGATGCCCGTTATGCGAGGGTCCTCAGCTACAACATCTCCGATTTGAATCCCCAGGTGGCCTGTCCCCATACCGTGGATAATGTGCGGTCGGTAGAGGAAGTGGAGGGGAAGAGCCTGAATCAGGTCCTGATCGGCACCTGCACCAATGGAAGGATAGATGATCTTCAGATTGCTACCCGCATCCTCCGGGGGAAAAGAGTAGCGGATGAAACCAGACTCCTCGTCTTTCCTGCCTCCTGGAAGATTTATAAGGAGGCCTTGAAAAGGGGAGTGATTGAGGTTTTGGTGGAGAGTGGTGCCCTGATTATGAACCCGGGGTGTGGGCCCTGCCTGGGAGCCCACGAGGGGGCATTGGCGCCTGGTGAGGTCTGTCTCTCCACGGCCAATCGCAACTTTCGGGGTAGGATGGGATGTAAGGAGGCAGAGGTCTACCTGGCCAGTCCGGCCACTGCCGCTGCCTCCGCGGTGGAAGGGAGGATAACCGATCCCAGGAGGTTTCGGCCCCAGAATCTCACGGAAAAAAGCAATTAAGAATTGAGAATTAAAAAGAAAATAAATTCCTGAGCTGTCAGGACCCCGATTCTGACGGCAAAGGGGAGAGGTGACAGAAGGGGGTTTCTGCCACCTCAATTGGGAGACCACGGATAATCACGGAATCGCAAGGGACTACACGGAACCCTCGGCTACCCGTCCCGACCCAGGACGGGTCGGGACGGGTAGAAGAACTGAAAACAATGGGAGGGTGGCAGATTCGGGGTTCTGCCACCTCGGTGATTCTTATTCGTGTAAATTTGTCTATTCGTGTCATTCGTGTTCCAGAGATTCAGTCAAATCTGTGGCCCTTGTTTGGTTGAGGCTTTGCCGCGCTGGGAAAATCCGTTTTCATCTGTGGTTTATGGAGATTTTGGGCTAAAGGAGGATTATGAAAAAGATCATTAGAGGAAAGGTATTCAAATATGGTGACGATGTAAACACAGATGTCATCTTTCCGGGGAAATACACCTATACAGTGAAGGATCCCAAAGAGATGGCCAAATATGCCCTTGAGAATTTAGACCCCGATTTTGCCCAAAAGGTGGAGAGGGGGGATGTGATCGTGGCCGGGAAGAACTTCGGCTGTGGGAGCTCCAGGGAGCAAGCAGCTACCTGTCTGGTTTCGGCAGGAGTGGGGGCTATTGTGGCCATCTCATTTTCCCGCATCTTCTACCGCAATACTATAAATCAGGGACTTCCCGCCATCGTGCTTCCCGAGCTTGTGAGGGTTGTTCAGGGAGGGGAGAAGATTGAAATCGACCTGGATGCCCACAGAATTACCTTAAGGGATTCTAATTTTGACTTCCCCCCCTTTCCTCAGTTCGTGATGGGGATACTGAGGGATGGCGGGTTGCTGCCACACATAAGGAGAAGGTATGTTTGAGGATCTCAGGGATAGTCTGAATACCGCCTTCAAGAGGATGCTGGGGCGGGGAAAGCTTAACGAGAAGAACATCTCCGATGCGCTGAGGGAGGTGAGGAAGGTCCTCTTAGAGGCCGATGTAAACTATAAGGTAGCAAAGGATTTTGTAGCAAAGGCGGAGGAGGAGGCCATAGGAAGGGAGGTCACCCGTAGTATAACCCCAGGGCAAGAGATGATCAAGGTCATCTATGACAAGCTGGTGGAGCTTTTGGGGAAAGAACCCTCTCCCCTTAGGCCGACAAAGGGATCAAAGATTATGTTGGTTGGTCTGCAGGGCTCAGGGAAGACGACCACCGCAGGCAAGCTGGCCAAGAGGCTTAGCGCACAGGGCTTCAAGCCTCTGCTTGTTCCGGCAGATCCCTACCGGCCGGCGGCGGTTGATCAGTTGAGGATCTTAGGGGAGTCCTTGGGCATAGAGGTCTATTCAGCTACTCAGGGGGAGGATCCGGTCAGGCTTTGCCAGAAGGCTTCAAGCTGGGCCCAGAGCTCTGGATTTGATCTTCTCATCTTAGACACTGCCGGAAGGCTGCACATCGATGAGAAGATGATGGAGGAGTTACGACAGATAAAGAAAAAGGTCTCTCCAGAGGAGATACTTCTGGTGGCCGATGCTATGACCGGTCAAGAGGCTGTGCGGGTGGCAGATGAGTTTGAGGCCAAACTGGGCATTGATGGCATTATCCTAACCAAGCTGGATGGTGATGCCCAGGGAGGTGCAGCCCTTTCTATGAGGGCAGCCACTGGGAGGCCAATCAGGATGGTAGGGGTGGGGGAGAAGCCAGAGGACTTAGAGGTCTTCTATCCGGATCGGATGGCCTCCAGGATACTGGGAATGGGGGATATTGTGGGGTTGGTGGAGAAAGCCCAGGCTACGGTGAGTCAGGAGGAGGCCAAGAAGCTTGAAGCCAAGCTCCTCAAGCATGAATTTACCCTTCAGGATTTCCTGGATCAGGTAAAGCAGGTGAAAAAGCTTGGGCCTCTCCAGTCCCTGATGGAGATGATCCCCGGGTGGGGGAGGGGCCCTTTGCGGGGGGCAACCTTGGACGAAAGGCAATTGGTGAAGGCTGAGGCCATCATCAGCTCTATGACCCCTTTGGAGAGAAGGA
>DAOVCL010000004.1 GCA_030670005.1 Candidatus Zixiibacteriota bacterium
TTTCATTCTTAATTTACATTCTTCATTTTACATTGCTACTGATCCCTGACCCCCGTGAACTGTTACTAATGGGCTCATTCAAGAAAGTTACTGGCCCGTCGGGCCAAGTTTACATAGAGAGGGAGGAACCGTTTAATGGAAAAGAAGGAGGAAGAAAAGAAGGAGGTTAACCTGAAAGGAGGTGAGAAGAAGGTCAAGGTTGAGAAGAAGGCTCAGCCAGCGAAGAAAACAGCTCCGAAGGGAAAGGCTAAGACCACCTCCAAGCCCAAACCGGCAGAGGCCAAAGTAAAGAAAGAGGCTAAGCCTACCCCTGAGGTAGAAGAGAAAGTGGAACCCTCTCCCCAGGATTTTGAGGAACTGCTCAAGCTTTATGAAAATAGCCTGGCCGAGATAAAGGAGGGAGAGATCATCAAGGGGAAGGTGCTCAAGGTGGGCAAGGAGGATGTAATAATAGATGTGAGCTTTAAGTCCGAGGGGATAATACCTTTGAGCGAATTTGGTAATCATCCCGAGGTAAAGGTTGGGGATGAGATAGATATCTTCTTGGAGTCCATAGAGGATCAGGACGGTCAGGTTGTCCTCTCCAAGTCAAGGGCAGATTTCCTCTTGGTCTGGGATCGGATAAGGAAGGCCTATGAGACGGGCGAGCCGATGGAGGGTAAGGTGAGGAAGAGGGTGAAGGGGGGAATGATAGTCAACCTCTTCGGTGTGGAGGCCTTTCTTCCCGGCTCTCAGATAGACACCAAACAGGTGAGGGATTTTGATCAGTATGTGGGTCAGACCCTATTGTTGAAGGTCATTAAGCTGAACAAGTTGAGGAGGAATATAGTCGTCTCTCGCCGGGCGATCTTGGAGGAGGAGAGGGTGAAACTTAGGGAGAAGCTGCTCTCTGAGATAGAGGAGGGCCAGGTGAGGAAAGGTGAGGTGAAGAACATAACCGACTTTGGCGCCTTCGTCGACCTTGGTGGATTAGATGGCCTTCTCCATATTACCGATATGTCCTGGGGGAGGATCAGCCACCCCTCTGAGCTCCTGGCTTTAGGGGATGAGATAGAGGTGAAGGTGCTCACCTATGACCGCCAGAAGGACAGGGTCTCCCTGGGATTAAAGCAGCTCACCCCCTATCCCTGGGAGAATGTGGAGGAGAAATACCCTGTGGATAAGAAGGTAAGAGGGAGGGTGGTGAGCATCGCCGATTATGGCGCCTTTGTGGAGCTGGAGAAAGGAGTGGAGGGGCTGATTCATGTCTCAGATATGTCTTGGACAGAACATATAAGGCATCCCTCCAAGGTGGTAGCCATTGGTGATATAGTGGAAGCGGTTGTGCTCAGCGTTGACGGGAAGAACGAGAAGATTGCCCTGGGGCTTAAGCAGGTGGAGCCCGACCCCTGGTTGACCCTTCCCCAGAGACATCCCGTAGGCTCGAAACTGGTAGGAAGGGTGAGGAATCTCACCTCATTTGGGGCCTTTGTGGAGGTGGAAGAGGGAATAGATGGTTTGGTCCATATCTCCGATATGTCCTGGACGAAAAGGGTGCAGCACCCCTCCGAGGTGATGAAGAAGGGAGAGAAGGTGGAGGTGGTTGTCCTGGATATTGACCAGGAGAACCGCAGGGTCTCCCTGGGCTACAAGCAGGCCCAGGATAACCCCTGGCCAGAGCTTGCCGGGAAATATGCCAAGAATGTGGAGACAAAGGGGCTAATAACCAGGATCTACGATAGGGGGGTAGTGGTAAACCTTCCTGGAGATGTAGAGGGGTTTGTTCCTCTGGCCCATCTGGGGAAGCCGGGGCTTAAGAAGCCCTCAGAGGCCTTCAAGCTAAAGGATGAACTCCCCCTGAGGGTGGTGGAGTTCGACGCCAAGGAGAGGAAGATAATCTTGAGCGTGAGGGAGTATTTTGAGGGTAAGGAGAAGGAGTTGTTGGATAATTATCTGGCCCAACACCCCTCCAAAACTGTAAAGATGAGGGATATGGTGGAAAATCCTCCCGAAAAGGAGGAATGATTGTGCCCTGTCAGGGAAAAGTTGCCTTCCGTAGCTTCGGTTGTAAGCTGAACCAGTTTGAGACCGAGTTCATCAGGGAGGATTTCCTGCGGGCCGGCTTCAGGGAGGTGGGCTTCTCTCAGCTCTCGGATATCTATCTTATCAACACCTGTTCGGTGACTTCCCAAAGCGATTACCATGCCCGCCAGGCCATCAGGAAAGCTCGCCGTCTTTCCCCACACTCCTTTATCATAGCCACTGGCTGCTATGCCCAGCTAAACCCTTCAGCTCTGGCCGGGCTGGCAGATCTTGTCTTGGGCAACAGGGAAAAACGGGATGTCCTGCATTATCTTAACGGGACCAATGGAGGAGGGAAGGTCTTCACCTCTCCCTCCTCCGGGTTTTCCGCATTTCCCAGAATGGTAATAGGGGGCTTTCAGGGCCATACCAGGGCATTCATCAAGGTCCAGGATGGCTGCAGCACTCCTTGTAGCTTCTGCATTGTCCCCCAGGCCAGGGGGAGATCGATATCTGCCTCCTTAGAGGATATCCTCTCCCAGATAGAATCATTGGCCCAGGCAGGGTTCAAGGAGGTAGTCCTCACTGGGGTAAACATTGGCAACCTGGGGGCTAACCTCGTCAAGCTCTTGGAGAGACTTGAGGGTATGGAACTCCCCCAGAGGGTAAGGCTCAGCTCCATCGAGCCCACGGATTTCACCCCTGAGCTCATTGGCTTTGCGGCCAGCTCCCGCAAGATCTGTCCCCATTTCCACATCCCCCTGCAGAGCGGCGATAAGGGCATCCTGCAGCTAATGAACCGACAATATAACCCATCATTCTATGAGGACCTCATCCGGGAGCTAAGGTCAAAGGTTCCCCAGGCCGGAATTGGGGCCGATGTCTTAGTGGGCTTTCCCGGGGAGGGGGAGAAGGCCTTCAGAAATACCTACCAACTGGTGGAGAGGCTCCCCCTGACCTACCTCCATGTCTTCTCCTACTCTCCCAGAGAGGGCACTCCAGCAGCCAAATTCCCTGATCAGGTTGACCCGACAGTAAAAAAGGAGAGATCCCTCCTGTTGAGGAGGTTGGGAATGGAGAAATGGCGAAGGTTCAGGGAGGGATTTCTGGGTCAAACCCTTGAGATCTTGGTAGAAAGGGGTGAAAAGGAAGGGTTTTTCACTGGTCTTTCGGGGAATTATATCCGGGTATACATCAAGGGAGGGGGAAAGCTAAGGAATAGGATGGTTCGGGTAAGGGCCCTTGACCTTAAGGAGAAAGGGATTTGGGGAGAGCTGGTGGAGTAAGTGTAGGTAAGTGATAAAAAATTCCTGACAGTTTAGCCCGATCTATTCATTCATGAATTACTACCAAATTTGTAGGTGGTGATTCTTAATCTTTGAGTTTAACCATTTAACCACAGAGAACATAGAGAGAGACAGAAAACTATCTTATTGTTCAGGTCACATTATAGTTTACACATTGGTATTTAAAGTGTCATTGCGAGGCTTGTCCCGAGCCGAAGCCCCGAACGAAGTGAGGGGGCAAACGAGGGAACTAGCCGAAGCAATCTCATGGTCTAAACTCCCATTCAGCGTTTTGGATTGCTTCGCTGCGCTCGCAATGACATGTAATCTATTTAGTGACCCCAGTAGTAACTGGAGATAATACTTTTAAAAAAATAGGAATGGCGCTTAAGCAAAAAATCGAAAAATGCCCCTGAACATCAAGAACCCAGAATATAATTCATTTCATCTGAATATGTTACCCAACTGTTGTAGCATCTTTACTGCCCCATTAAAGGATACCAATAGGGAAAATGCAGTATGAATAGGAACTTCTATATCAAGAGCTATGGTTGTCAGATGAACCTGCTGGACTCCCAGCTTGCCGCCGGTATCCTGACCCAGGAGGGCTACCTCCCCACAGATGATCCCTCTCAGGCCGGGGTGATCCTGGTGAATACCTGTGCGGTAAGGGGGCATGCCGAGCAGAGGGCCTTGGGAAGGATAAGGGACCTTTTAAGATATAAAGAAAACAATTCCAGGGTAAAATTTGTGGTAATGGGTTGTATGGCCCAAAGATTTGGGGAAGAACTCTTCAAGTTGGCCCCTGGGGTGGATATAGTGACTGGCCCTGACTCCTACCGCAAGCTTCCCGGGCTCTTGGAAAACTTAGACCATAGCCCCATTGTCTCCCTCAAGCTTAACTCAGAGGAGAGCTACTCTAAGGTGGTTGCCCAGAGGGAAAAGGGGATCTCAGCCTTTGTCTCGGTGATGAGGGGGTGTGATAACTTCTGTAGCTTCTGCATTGTTCCCTTGGTAAGGGGAAGGGAGAGAAGCAGGCCCCCAGAGGAGATAGCCGCAGAGGTGAGGACTCTTGTCACCCAAGGATTTAAGGAAGTCACCCTTCTGGGGCAGAATGTGAACTCCTACCACTGGGAGGGGACTGACTTTCCCTCTCTCCTCTGGAGGTTGAACCAGATAGAGGGCTTAGGGAGGATAAGGTTTACCACCTCCCATCCCAAGGACCTTTCCCCCAGCCTCTTAGAGGCCATCCAAGGGGCGGGGAAGGTCTGTGAGCATCTCCACCTCCCCCTGCAGTCAGGCTCAGACCACATCCTCAAGAGGATGAATAGGGGATACACCCTAAAAGACTATTTGAGAATAGTTGAAGAGGCCCGTCGCATCATCCCGGATCTGGCCCTGACCACGGACCTCATCACTGGCTTCCCTGGGGAGAAGGAGGAGGACTTCCAGAGGACGGTGGAGGTTATGAAGGAAGTCAGTTTTGACTCCTCCTTCTCCTTTAAATACTCCCCCCGTCCAGGGACCAAGGCGGCTGGGTTTGCCGACGATGTCCCTCCCCAGGTAAAGGCAGAGAGGCTTACCGTCCTTATCGAACTTCAGAGGAGGATAACAGCCAAGAGAAATCAAGCCCTGGTGGGGACTACCCAGGAGGTGTTGGTGGAGAAGAGGGGGAAGCTCCCCGGCCAGCTCTATGGAAGGACGAGGACAAACAAACCGGTCGTCTTTCCTGCCCAGAAGGGGGCAATGGGCAAGACCCTGAAGCTGAAGATTATCAAGGCTAAGGGTTGGACCCTCTTCGGGAAACTTTAACAAGAGAACAGTTCACGGAGGTCAGGGAACAGGGGTCAGGATTAAGAATTAAGGATTAAAATAAAACAGGGGAAATTAAGCAAAAATATGTGGGAGACATCTCCTGATGCAACAGTGTGCTGTCAGGACTTACCTCCTGACAGATCTTGAATGAGAGACCTCTCCCCCATAGGGGGATCTAATAGACCTCGGCTAAAGCCGGGCAGAAGAATACCCGATTGCTCCCGAAGGGATCCCGATCCCATCGGGACGGGGTGATCCCTGACCCCCGTGAACTGTTACTAATCGAGGAGGATATTATGTGGCTATGGAAGCTCTTCTTTATGGCCGTGATTATGGTGTTGCTCTTAGGCTTTGCCATTCAGAACCTGGATCAGAGGGTAGAGGTTACCATCTATAAGTGGCATTTCATTGAAGTCCCCCTCATCCTGGTGATGTTTGAGTCGTTCGTGGCCGGGGTGGTAGTCCTCTTTCTCTTCACCGCAGTCCACGACCTCCAGATGAGGGGACAATTGCATAGGCAATGCGGTGAGGTGAAAAGGCTCAAGGAGGAACTTGCCTCCCTGAGGAATATGCCCTTTGAAGAGGAGATCCCTAAGGAGGAGGAGAAAAGTTGACTTTGACCTGGGTAATTTTTGGCCTGGTAATCCTCATCCTTCTCTTTGTCCTCTGGAGGGTGAGGGGTTTGAGGAGGAGACCCAACAGGGATCTCTACTCCGAGGGACTTAGGCTCCTCCTCGATGGGGAGAGGGATAGGGCTTACCGCATGTTGCGGGAGGTGGTGAAGACGAATCCAGACAACATCGGCGCCTACCTCAAACTCGGTGACCTCCTGCGGGAGAGGGGTGAGGCTGAGAGGGCCTTAAGGGTGCATAAGGAGTTAATCCTTAGACCTAACCTGAGGAAGGGGGATAAGCCCTTCATTCTAAAGAGCTTAGCACTGGATCACATTGGGATGGGGCAGAACTCCTCTGCGATAATGGTGCTCGAGGAGCTTCTAAAAAGCAACGATTACCAGCTTTGGGCCTTGGAGAAACTCCTTCCCCTCTATGAGAAGGGGGAGCTTTGGGCTGAGGCCTTCGAGGTTCGCCAGAGGATAGCAAAGCTAAAAAGGGAGGATGCAGCGGCAGATTTGGCCCTCTACAAGGCTACTGCTGGAGAGAATCTGGCCTCTAAGGGGGAGTTAAAGAGGGCCAGGTCATACTTCAAGGAGGCATTAAAGCTTGATCCCCAGTGTGCAGCCGCCTACTTCCGGCTTGGTAACAGCTACCACAGGGAGGAGAAGTGGGGCGAGGCCGTTGACTGGTGGAAGAGGCTAGGGGAGCAGATTCCTCAAAAGGGGTTCATTGGCTTCAAGAGATTGGAGGAGGCCCTCTATAAGCTGGGGAGATTTGAGGAGATTATGGAGATCTATCAGCGAATCCTGGAGAGGGAACCGGGACAGAGGGAGACCATTCTGGCCTTGGTCGATATCTATGAGAAGAAGGGGAAGATAGATGAGGCTATTGGCGTCTGTGAGAGATTTCGGGGCTCATCCCAGGAGGTTTTGCCCCTTCTGGCCAAACTATACCTCCAGAAGGGAGATCTCCCCAGATCCCAGGAGGTGATAGATGAGCTTTCGCAGAGGGAGGAGAGGGTTTATGTCTGCCGCTGGTGTGGTTACAGGTCCGAGGAGCCGCTCTGGAGATGTCCCCAGTGCCAGAGGTGGAGGGGATTTGGCATCTAAGATGACTCTACTTCTGGCCCTGGTTGCCTTGAGTTGTGCCCCCTTGACTTCCTCTACCCATCTTCAAACCATTGCAGATAGCTACCGGAGGGGAGATGTTGAAAAGGCCCGCCGCTCCCTGCAGAAATATCTCGAAGCTCACCCTTCGGATCCCCAGGCCCTCTACTGGGCATCCCTCTTCGAGCCCCAAGCCGAGACTTCTGCCCACCACCTGCGGAAGCTCCTCTCCCTTCAGCCCCAGGGGGAACTGGCCGATAGAGCAGCTATATCCTTGGGGGAAAATCTCTACTCCCAGGGACTTTACCTCTCCTGCCAAAAGGCACTGAGACATAACTTTGGGGCCCTAACCCAAAAGGCCGAGGCAGAATATTGGTTGGGACGAAACTTCCTGGCCTTAAACCAGCCGGATTCGGCTCAGAGCTGTTTTCAAGCCGCCATCTCCCAGGGGGTTGAGCCCCTCCCTAAGGGTTTGGCTCAGATAGGCATAGGTGATTGCTTTTTTGTCAAAGGGGAGTATGCCTCTGCTCTCAGGGAGTATAGGGCAACCGAAGATAGCCTCCCTCTGTCCCAGCTTCTCCCTCAGATTCTATGGAAAGAAGCCCTCTCCTTAGAGGGCTTGGGCCGAAACAAGGAGGCCAATAAATACTATGGCTACATCCTGGATAGGTTTCCTGGCAGCTATCCGGCCAGAGTCGCCGGGGAGAAGTTAGGGCGAAAGCCGAATAGGGAGAGGTTCTCCCTTCAGTTAGGTGCCTTCAAAAGAGAGGCGAACGCCAGAAACTTAAAGGGACTCATAGAGGGAGATGGATACCAGGCCTGGATAGAGGTGAAAGGGGATCTCTTCATAGTTTTGGTAGGTAGCCTGAAGGGGAGGGAAGAGGCCAAGGCCTTTGGGGAGGAGCTAAAGGGGAGATACAAGCTGGACTATAGGATCGTTCCCCTCTATTGAGCCACGGCAAGACCGTGGCTTTTTTACGATGACAGAGCTGACCCCAATGAGAGAACAGTATAAGAGGATTAAGGCCAAACACAAGGATGCCTTACTCTTCTTCAGGCTGGGAGACTTCTATGAGATGTTTGACGAGGATGCTAAGCTCGCCTCCCACATCCTCGGCCTCACCCTTACCTCCCGCTCCCATGGAAAGGGTGGGAAAATCCCTCTGGCTGGTATTCCCTATCACGCTGCCGACAAGTATATAGCTAAGCTTCTGGCCAAGGGGTATAAGGTGGCCATATGTGAACAGGTGGAGGATCCCAAGAAGGCCAAAGGGGTGGTGAGGAGGGAGGTGGTGGAGGTGGTCACCCCAGGGACAACCACTCTAACCTCAACCCTAAAGGAGAAGAGCAGCAACTACCTCTTGGGACTGGTGGAGGGTAAATCTGGGTGGGGGATCTCCATCCTCGACCTCTCCACAGGCGATTTTCAGTTGGATGAGATTGGTTCCCAAGACCTGAAGGATGAGCTTCCCCTCATCAACCCCTCGGAGATTATCCTCCCTGAGACTCACCGGCCCGAAGGGCTGAAGGAGATTAAGGAATCCCTCCCCCAGACCACCATAACCCTTATGGAGGATTGGAAGTTCTCCTATGATGACTCCTATAGGCTTCTTTTGGCCCAATTTGGGGTAGCATCCCTGGAGGGCTTTGGCTGTGAGGGGATGGATCTGGGGATCAGGGCAGCCGGGGCGGTCTTGGCCTATGTAAAGGGAATGCAGTCGGCTCCCCTCTCCCACATCACTAAGCTCACCCCCAGAAACCGCAAGGATTATATGGCCTTGGATCCCTTCACCCTGCAGAACTTAGAGCTCATCGAGCCCCTGCGCGGGGGAGACCAGAGGGGGACCCTCCTTTATGTCTTAGACAAAACCCTTACCCCAATGGGGGGAAGGCTCCTCAGGGAATGGATAAAAAGACCCCTGTTGAAGGCCGAGCAGATCAGGGAGAGGCTGAATGGGGTGGAGGAGCTGGTGGAGGATGCCCTCCTCAGGGGGAGGTTGAGGGGTCTTCTCAGGACGGTGCAGGATTTAGAGAGGCTCACTGGAAGGGTGGGTTGTGGTAAGGCAACCCCCAGGGACCTGGTTGGGCTTAAGCTTTCCCTTCAGGCCCTGCCCCAGCTTAAGGCCGGGATTGGGGAGGCCAAGGCAGTTATCCTCCGGGACCTCTTCGCTCAGCTTGAGGACCTTTCCTCCATAAGGGATCTGATCGAAAGGGCCATAGTTGATGATCCCCCCCTTCTCCTTACCGAGGGGGGAATAATCAGGGAGGGATATGATCCCTCCTTGGATGAGCTGAGGGCGATAAGCAGGGATGGGAAGAGCTGGATAGCCAAGCTACAGGAGACCGAAAGAGCAAGGACAAAGATCCCCTCCCTTAAGGTCGGCTATAATCGGGTCTTCGGCTACTACATTGAGGTCACCAGGCCCCATCTCTCCAAGATCCCCCCTGATTATATGCGGCGGCAGACGATGACCAACGCCGAGAGGTTCATCACCCCCCAGCTCAAGGAGTATGAGGCCAAGGTGTTGGGGGCAGAGGAGAGGATGGGGGAGATGGAGTATGAGCTCTTTACCGAGATAAGGACGAGGGTGGCCGAGGAGTGCCCCCGTATCCTGAAGATCGCCAGGGCATTGGCCATTTTGGACTGCCTCCTGGCCTTGGCCCAGGTGGCCTCTGAGAATGGCTACTGCAAGCCTCAAGTGGATGATGGGGAGGAGATCATCATCAGGGAGGGGAGGCATCCGGTGGTAGAGCGGCTCTTAGAGGAGGGGTTTGTCCCCAATGATTGTAGTCTAAACCGGGAGGACCACCAGATACTAATCATCACCGGCCCCAATATGGCCGGGAAGTCTACCTATCTGAGGCAGGTTGGCCTGATTGTGCTTATGGCTCAGCTCGGCTCCTTTGTCCCCACCCAGGAGGCCAAGATTGGGGCCGTGGACAGGATATTCACCCGGGTGGGAGCTTCAGATATTCTGGCCAAGGGGCAGTCTACATTTCTGGTGGAGATGAATGAGACGGCAAACATCTTGCACAATGCCACCCCCCAGAGCCTCATCCTCCTGGATGAGATAGGGAGGGGGACGAGCACCTATGATGGGCTCTCCATCGCCTGGGCGGTGACCGAGGAGATCCACAACAACCCCAGGCTGGGGGCCAAGACCCTGTTTGCCACCCATTATCATGAGCTCACCTCCTTAGCCGGCCTCCTCCCCCGGGTGAAGAACTACCAGGTGGCGGTGAGGGAATGGGGGGATAAGATCGTCTTTCTGCGAAAGATAATCGAAGGGGGGTGCGATGACAGCTATGGCATCCAGGTGGCCAGGCTGGCCGGAATCCCGCAGGGGGTGATCGGCAGGGCCAAGGAGATACTGGCCAACTTAGAGAATGGAGGAATGGGGATGCTGGACTTCGCCCAGGGGAAGAGTGCTCCTAAATTCCAGCCCACCCCCCAGCTCAGCCTATTTGCCTCCCTGCCCGATCCCATGCTGGAGGAGCTAAAGGTCCTGGATCTGGACTCGATGACCCCCCTGGAGGCCCTGAACAAGCTGGCTGAACTGGTGAAGAAAGCTCGTAGGGACAGACCTTCAGGTCTGTCCGCATGATGGCCTCGTCGGGGCTCTGCCCTGACAGGAAACAAAGGTGGCAGCAAGAGCCGTCAGATGCCCTCATCTGACGGCAAAGGTAGGGTGGCAGGGTAGGACTTTTGCTACCTCAGAACGGATCATTCTACCGCACTTTAGTGCAGGGTTTAGGCCAATGGCGAAAAGTAGCCGCAACCTTTAGGTTGCGATGGGGCGCAGACTGAAGTCTGCGACTAACTGTCTTCATAAGGCAAGATGAGAAACCAGAGATAACAGAACCCTGTTCTGCCACGGTCAGATCAGGGGATCTGACCGCCCAACTATTGGTCATTCAAAACAACTGTATGAGCTCTTATGAATGGCTAAAGGTCTCCATTGTTAAATCCGGCTTCATACTATAGATCCATAGCCTCCCGATATGATGCCTTCAGGCAATGGGGAAATTCAGTTGCCTCTAAGGTAGTCAAAGTCGGTGAGATCTCCTATGGGATGAAGGTTCTCGATATAGGCTGTGGCACCGGAAATCTCATCTCAGCAGTTAAGAATATCTCAGGTTGCAATGCCTATGGTATTGACCTCTCCTTAGAAATGCTTGATGTTGCCAAAAAAAAGATTGCAAATGGCATTTTTGTAAAGGGCAATGTAGGCGCTATTCCATTCGCCAATTGCTCCTTTAGCTGCGTTATAGGGGCCTTTTTCCTCCACCTGGTAAGTAGAGGAGATCGTGAAATTGTTGTCAAAGAATGTTATCGAGTGCTCTCCAGGGGACGCTTGCTAATTTTGTCATTGTCCTATAAGCAGATTGAAAAAAGCATCTATAGTAGATTCTTCCCTGAGATAATCGGGATAGAGAAAAACAGGAGATTTTCAGACATACCCGAGATTGAAAATTGGCTGTGGAATTGTGGCTTTATCCAGGTTAAGTCCGAAACTATCCAGGATGAACCAATAAAAATAGATAAACAGTTCTTCTCCTCGGTTAAGAACAAGGTGATTTCAAGTTTGGCTCTGATAAGTCCTCAAGCATTTGTCAGAGGATTAAGGAGATTGCGCGGATTTTTAGATGAAAAAGGCGATGAAGAGAGGATATGCGATCAATCCATTACCCTTGTTTATGGTGAAAAACAGTTGTAACTAGCGCTGTTAGGGCTCTGCCCTGACGAGAAACCAGAGGTGGCAGAACCCCGTTCTGTCACCCATAGTAGGGACAGGGCCTTAGCCCTGTCCGAAGAGATCGGACAGACCTGAAGGTCTGTTCCTACCGATGGTGGGCTTAAAAGCCTAAGGAGGTGGGAAAGATGTGTAAGATAAGTCTTGCATTTTTAGTTGCATCTCTGTTCTCTCTGGGAGCGGCGGATTTCTGCCTTGCCCAGTTCAGGCTGGTGGATGGCAAGAGAGGTTTTCCTCACCATAGGTTTGAGAGGTCTAAAGGTTATCGGGTTCCCATTTCTCTGCCAGACGGGAGAGTGCTAAGGCCAGAGGAGGCGAAGACGATTTTGGGGATTATCAAAAACGACTTTCTGGTCAATGACGACACAACGGGTGGATGTTCGCAGTGGTACCCTGTCGTTGCTATGGATTTAGGTGGCGATTTCGTTATCTGTTGGCAAGATGAGCGTAATGGTGGCTGGGGCAATCCTGACATCTATGGCCAGTGGTATAGCAGTTCGGGTAACACACAGGGCACAAATTTCAGGGTGAACGATGATGTAGGGACAAGTTCTCAAAAGTATCCCTCGATAGCAACGGATGCGGATGGTGATTTTGTCATCTGTTGGCAAGATTATCGCAACGGAGGTTGGGATATCTATGCCCAACGGTATAGCAGCTCAGGTGACGCACAGAGCACAAATTTCAGGGTGAACGATGATGTGGGGACTAATGGTCAATTATATTCCTCGATAGCAATGGATGCGGATGGCGATTTTGTCATCGGTTGGCAGGATTATCGCAACGGAGATTGGGATATCTATGCACAGCGGTATAGCAGCTCAGGTGACACACAGGGCACAAATTTCAGGGTTAATGATGATATGGGGACAAGCATTCAAGGGTCTCCCTCGGTATCAATGGATGTGGATGGTGATTTCGTCATCTGTTGGGAGGATAGTCGGAAATTTTTCTACAATCCTGATATCTATGCCCAACGGTATAGCAGCTCAGGTGACACACAGGGCACAAATTTCCGGGTAAACGATGATGTGGGGACAAGTTGGCAGGAAGACCCCTCGGTATCAATGGATGCGGATGGCAATTTCGTCATCTGTTGGGAAGATAAGCGTAACGGAGACTGGGATATCTATGCACAGCGGTATAGCAGCTCAGGTGACACACAGGACACAAATTTCAGGGTTAATGATGATATGGGGACAAGCATTCAAGGGTCTCCCTCGGTATCAATGGATGTGGATGGTGATTTCGTCGTCTGTTGGCAAGATGGGCGCAACGGTAACCGGGACATCTATGCCCAGCGGTATAGGAGTTCGGGTGATACATCAGGCGCAAATTTCCGGGTAAACGATGATATCGGGACAGCTTATCAAGGGTTTCCCTCGATAGCAGTGGATGTGGATGGTGATTTCGTCATCTGTTGGCAAGATGGGCGCAATGGCAACTATTATGACATCTATGCCCAACTGTATGGCAGTTCGGGTGATACATCGGGCACAAATTTCCGGGTAAACGATATCGGGACAAGTGATCAATGGTTTCCCTCGATAGTAATGGATGTGGATGGTGATTTCGTCATCTGTTGGCAAGATGGGCGCAATGATAATAGGAATCCTGACATCTATGGCCAGCGGTATAGCAGTTTGGGTGACACACTGGGGGTAAATTTCCGGGTAAACGATGACGTCGGGACAAGTGATCAATGGTATCCCTCGATAGCAATGGATGGGGATGGTGATTTCATCATCTGTTGGCAAGATGAGCGCAACGGTGATAGGTATCCTCACATCTATGGGCAGCGGTATAACAGTTTGGGTGATACATTGGGGGCAAATTTCCGGGTGAACGATGACGCCGGGACAAGTGGTCAAGGATCTCCCTCTCTGGCAATGGATGGGGATGGTGATTTCGTCATCTGCTGGGTAGATGACCGCAACGATTGCTGGGGGGATATCTATGCACAGCGGTATAGCAGTTCAGGCGATACACTGGGCGCAAATTTTAAAGTGGACGATGATGTCGGATCAAGTTGTCAATGCTGGCCCTCGATAGCGATGGATGCAGGTGGTGATTTTGTCATCTGCTGGTATGATTGTCGCAACGATAACCCTGACATCTATGCCCAGCGGTATAGCAGTTTGGGTAATACATTGGGGGTAAATTTCAGGGTAAACGATGATGCCGGGACAAGTGATCGGGGCTGGCCCTCGATATCAATAGATGGGGATGGCAATTTCGTCATCTGCTGGCATGATTATCGCAACGGTGACGCGGACATCTATGCCCAGCGGTATAGCAGTTTGGGTGATACATTGGGGGCAAATTTCAGGGTGAACGATGATGCCGGGACAAATGATCAACGGTATCCCTCGATAGCGTTAGATGGGGATGGCAATTTCGTCATCTGTTGGCATGATTATCGCAACGGTAACGCGGACATCTATGCCCAAAGATACCATTCTGATGGCACACCATTGGGAACAACCTACTTGGTCAATCAGAGGCCAGATGTCTCCAATCTACATCAATGGCATCCCTCAGTAGCGCTTAGCGAGGATCGGATCACCTTTGCCTGGATGGATGGTCGCAGGTCTAAGGGTTGGGATATCTATGCTAAGGTTGTCACCTGGGATTGGGATAAGGTGGATGAGCCGGGGGATGATGATCTCGGTCTACCCAAGGATTTTGCCCTGTCCCAGAACTATCCGAATCCGTTCAATGCAACAACCGTTATTCGTTACTCGTTGATCGTAGATCGTCCCATCCGCACCACCCTTAAGAATTACTCGTACTCGGGGGAGGGGAGTTCACGATCTACGAACACGATACACGTTAGTTTGAAGATTTACAACATCCTGGGGCAGGAGGTAAAGACCTTGGTGGATAAGGAGCAACCTGCGAGCAACTATCGGATTCTGTGGGATGGTCGGGATAGTTCGGGCAAGGATGTCTCCAGCGGGGTCTATTTCTACAGGTTGAAAGTAGAAGGTCAAAGGTTAAAGGTGGAGAAGACCAAGAAGATGGTGCTGATCAGATAGAGATAGAGATGAGAGACCGCCCCACATTGCCCTGAGGGTATATTCAATGACGTAGCGGAACTCTGTTCTGCTACCCATAGCTTAGGGGATCTGACAGCTCAAAAAAGCGGGAAAAATGAGTTCAGATAGAACTGCAAACTGTTTCACCCTAAAACCGATAGGGATTGTTCATTCGGGTATTCGAACGACTGAACAGATCGGGGATTCAGGAAAGGCCAGGGGGGAGATCGAGATCTACCCGGAGTATGAGCCGGGGCTGAAGGATATTGATGGCTTCTCCCATCTCTTTGTCATCTGGGGATTCCACCTCTCCGAAGGGGATAAGCTTACCGCTCATCCACCTTATTACCCCTACCGAGAAAGGGGGGTGTTTGCCACCAGAAGCCCCCATCGTCCCAACCGTTTGGGCCTTACCATAGTGAGGCTGCTGAGAAGGAAGGGCGGGTTCCTTCAGGTTAAAGGTTTGGATATGGCCGAGGGGAGCCCGGTCTTTGACCTCAAGCCTTATACCTCCAGGGATCAGAAACTCGAGGCCAAGTTTGGCTGGTTGGATAGCGTAGAGGGAGAGACAACTTAGATATTGCAAATTGAAAATTGGAAATTTTAAAATGGAAGATAAGGCTAATCAAATATCAGAGCGATTGCTTGATTATGGTGTTGCCATCATCAAAATCTGCGCCAGATTAAATAAAACGGTAATCGGTAAGCATATAGGGAATCAATTGTTGCGTTCAGGGACATCTGTTGGTGCCAATTATGAGGAAGCTCGAGGTGCTCAAAGCAGAGCAGATTTTATCCACAAACTGCAGATTGTTCTGAAAGAAATACGGGAATCAATGTATTGGCTAAAACTAATCCAACGTTCCCAAATTTTGAGAGGAGCAGAGTTCGAAGAAGCCATAAAGGAGACTGAGCGAATTAGTAAGATTATTGGAAAATCGGTAATAACAGCGAAGAAAGGACGATGAGCAAATTTCAAATTTGATATTTACAACTTTCAATTTACAATCTTGAGGGGAGAGGAGAATTGGAGGAAGAGAAGGGATTAGCTATTGGGGTTGATTTAGGGGGGACAAACATCAAGGGTGGGGTGGTCAACCTCCAGGGACAGGTTCTGAAAAGGATGAGTAGCCAGACCAAGGCTCAGGAAGGGCCTGAGAGGGTTTTAGATCAGATAGCCCGTTTAGTCCAGAAGCTAAAGGGAGAGGGAAAAATTGAGGGTTTGGGTGTTGGCTGTCCGGGTCTGGTAGAGCCAACCTTAGGCATAGTGAGGGATCCGCCCAACCTCAAAGGCTGGAAGGAAGTCAAAGTAAAGGGGGAACTGGAGGAGAGGTTGGGTCTCCAGGTAGAGGTGGCCAATGATGTCAATGCCGCCGCTCTGGGTGAGCTCCATTTTGGGGCGGGAAGAGGGGTGAAGGACTTCATCTGCCTAACCTTGGGCACAGGCGTGGGCGGTGGCCTGATCTTAGATGGGAGGCTCTTCACCGGTAGTCGGGGGGCAGCAGGTGAGATAGGTCACTTACCTGTAAACATATTCGGCCCCCGCTGCAGGTGTGGAAACTATGGTTGTTTAGAGAGGTATGTGGGAGCCGAATATATAACCGAGAGGGCCCAAGCGAAACTGAAGGATAATCCTCAAAGCCTCCTTTCCCCCCTTAATAGAGGTGGTAGACTTACACCAAAGCTCATAGCCGAGGCGGCCCAAAGGGGAGATGACCTGGCCAAAGAGGTATTTCAGGAGACAGGGGAGATAATCGGTGCCGCCCTCTCCGGGGTAGTAAACCTGCTCAATCCGGAGCTAATCATAGTGGGGGGAGGGGTTGCCCAGGCCGGTGAACTCATCTTTGGGCCGATGAGGAAGGCCCTCCCCAAGAGGGCAATGAGTGAAGATATCCAAAGGGTGAGGGTCGTTCCCGCCCTCTTGGGGAAGGATGCCGGCCTAATCGGGTCTGCCTCCCTGATTCTTAAACCCTGATCCCCAGATGAATCTACCCACCAAAATCTTTATCTCTATCTCATTTTTCCTTTTCCCCGTTCTCGGCTTCTCCGCCGAAGAACCCCTTATCCTACAAAATGCCGATTCCCTGCTCACCTATTTTGGCCGGGACTCAGTGATCACCTATCTCAAGGGAGATGTCCAATTCCGGCAGGGGGAGACATCCCTGAGGAGCAATGAGGCGACCTGGTTCAAAAACCAGAGGATGGTAGTCTTTAAGGGGGAGGTGAAGCTCACAGACGGGGAGACCACGATCTGGGCGGATAGAGTAGCCTATTACAGGGATGAACGGAGAGCATTGGCCGAAGGCCGGGTTAAGGCCTGGGATGAGGAGAATCAGACTAAGCTGACCTGCGGCAGGATGGAATATTGGAGGAGGGAGAGAAGGATCTTGGCCACAGGTAACCCACTCCTGGAGACCATAGAGGAGGAGGGAGCCAGGACAACTGTGCAGGCCGATAGCATTGAGCTCTTCCCCCAGGGAAATAAGGGGGAGGCCAAAGGAGATGTCAGCATCAGGAGGGGAGAGCTTGAGGCCACCTCTGGCTATGGCCTCTTTCTCTTTAAAGAGGGGAGGATAATCCTCCGGGAATCCCCGGTCATCAACCAAGATGGTAAGAGGCTCACCGGGAGAAGGATGGAGATAAAGGTGGAGGATCGTCGGCCAAAGAAGGTCTTCGTCTGGGGAGATGCCAAGGGGGAGTTCGAGGATAGGGACCGGACGGGAAGGATCTCCGAATGGGGTTGGGTTACGGGCAAGAGGATGAACATCACGATCACCAAAGATAGACTTGAGGCCATAACGGTGGAAGGAAACTCCAGAAGTTTCTACTTTTCTCCCCCTGATACCGGATTGGGTGGGGAGAACAGGGCCTCCTCAGACTCCTGTAGGGTGGATTTCTCCGGCGGTAGGGCGAACCAGGTGAGGATGTGGGGAGGAGTGGAGGGGACCTATCTCTCCCCCTCCTCGGAGGGAGGGATGGACACGGTGAGATACAGGGGTCAGTCCATCGTATACTCCCAGGGAAGGATAGACCTCATGGGTGGTGCTCAGATAGAGTATGCCAGCTATAAGCTTGAGGCAGACAGCATCGAATATGTTCTGGACTCTAAGATCCTGGAGGCTCAAGGGGGACCGGTCTTCTGGGATGGCAACCAAGAGTTAAGAGGGGTGAGGATGGCCTATAACTTGGAGACCGGGAGGGGGAAGGTGAGATATGGAGAGTCCAACTACGAACAGGGCATCTACCGAGGGGAGGAGATAGTGGAGGTTAACCCAGAGGTCATCCTGGTAGAGGGCGGAAGATTTACCACCTGCGATCTGGACACCCCCCATTACCACTTCTGGAGTAAGAAGATGAAGATTATCCCCAAGGATAAGGTGATTGCCCAGCCGGTAGTCCTCTATATCGCCGATCTCCCGGTGGCCGCCATCCCCTTCTGTGTCTTCCCCATAAAGCCAGGGAGGCATTCCGGTATCCTCACCTTTGATATGGGCTTTTGGGATGTAAGCCAGAGGTTTGTGCGAAATCTGGGCTACTATTTCGCCCCCAACCCCTACTGGGATGCCACCTTAAGCCTGGATTACTATGAGAGGACAGGACTTCTCCTCAAGGGTCAGGCCAGATATGCCCTAAGATACAAATTGGAAGGGCAAGTTGGAGGATCCTGGAAGAGGGAGAGAGAATGGGTGGGCAGCGAGCTTACCCATCGGCAGAGATGGGATCTGAATTTTCGTCATTACCAAGATCTTTCCCCCACCTGGAAGCTGACCGCCGACGGCCTCTTTGTATCAGATAAAAGTTATTACTCGGACATCGGCTTCGACCCTCAGGAGAGGATGAACCGTTCCCTCCACTCCCATCTCACCCTCTCCAAGAGATGGGAGACATCCAGCCTCAACCTTAGCCTGAACAGATACCAGAACCTTGATCTTAACCAGATAACCCAATCCCTCCCCTCGGTGAGGTATTCCCACCCCTCCTCTCCTCTTTTTAAAGGCGAAAAGGAGGAAGAAGGATGGTATCACAACCTCTACCTCTCCTTCTCCTCCTATCTCTTGAACTACAGCCATAAAACGGGAGGAAAAACAGATTCCCACAGCGGCCTGGATAATCGCTTAAGCTTTACCGGCCCCCAGAAGCTTAGATGGCTGACCCTTTCCCCCTCCTTCAACCTGAGGCATACCTGGTGGGACAAGGATAAGGAGGGGAAGAGCTTTGTGCACAACCTAACCTATGATCTCTCCTTGCGGGCAAACACAACCATCTATGGAACATTTCTTCCCCATTGGGGGAGGATAACCGGATTGAGGCATATCCTCAAGCCCAGTTTGTCCTATAGTTGGAAGCCAAAGTTTAAGGATCAGGAGAGGTTCTACTCATTTGGGGGAATAAGCCCCTCCGCAGGGGAGAGGAAAGTCCTGGGGATGAGTTTAAATAACATATTTCAGATGAAATGGGGAAAGGAGAAGCCTAAAAAGGTTGAACTGGCCACCCTTAACCTCTCCACAAGCTATAACTTCAAGGCCTTAAAGCGGAAATGGAGTTACCTTAACTCTAATCTAAGGGTGAGGCCATTCAGGGGGCTTGGGATCACTCTGACCTCCACCTACGATCTATACTCCTCCCAGGGTGAGCTGACCCTCCCTCACCTAAAATCCCTCTCCCTGACCACAAATCTCTCCCTCTCCGGTTGGGAGGGAGAGGGAGAAGGGAGAAGACCCTGGAGGTTTGGGCTCTCCCATCATATCAAGCGAACGAAAGGCAGTCCCATCAAGACAAATTGGCTATCTGGAAACCTTTCCCTAAACCTGACTCCAAACTGGAGAGTTTCCTATCAGACCCGTTACGACTTTGTGGATAGAAAGCTCACTTCCCAGAACCTCAAATTTCATAGGGACCTCCACTGCTGGGAGGCTTGGTTCTACTGGATACCCACCGGATTCAGGAAGGGATACTACTTCCGGGTAAACATAAAAGCTATCCCGGAGATAAAGGTGGAGAAGGGAGTTGGGATAAGGGGTATCTTTTAAGATGCAGCTACGCAGTTTTCCCTTAATCGGCCCTTTTCTGCTGGGCCTGGTGATAATTACTAACCAAGGCCGGTGTTCTGACCTTAATCAGTATAAGATCTATGGAACTGTAAGGGATGCCGAGACAGGGAAGGGGTTGATGATTACCAACATTACCGTTAAAGGGACAACCAAGGGAACTACCACAGACAGAGAGGGCCGGTATAACCTCTTTTTGCCGCCTGGCAGGTATGAGCTGCTCTTCAGCTATATGGGATACTCTTCGGTAAGAGAGGCTGTGGAGATTACCGATAAGAATGTCGAGCTGGATGTCCGGTTGCAGCCCGTTGTGCTTAAGTTTCCACCGATCACCGTCACCCCGGGGGAGAATCCGGCACTTCGGATCATCAAAAAGGCGATTGAAAACAAGAAGAGGACCAGGAAAAAGTTAAGAAATTACAGGTTAACTGCTTATACCAAGCTCATCGCAGATGTGAGGATGGGCAAAGGCCTTGCTATTATGGGGGTTTCCGATTCAGCAGTTACGATAATTATGGAGACGAAGACCGAAGCCTATTGGGAGAAACCCGACAAACACAAGGAGATCATCCTGGCCCGTAAACAGAGCGCCTTTATTCCGGCGGTTACCAACCTTTTGACCAGCAGTGATTTCATCGAGGATTTCTCTAAAGACCTGATCGAGATGGAGGACAAGAAGATTGCGGGGCCGCTCTCCCAAGCCGGCTTGAAAAGCTACTACTATTCCCTTATTGGCACCACAGTGATGGACAACTTGAAGATATACAAGATCAGGATCTCCCCGCTTAGAGATCAGGAACCGTTGCTAAAGGGGATGATCTATATCGCCGATGGGACCTATGCCCTGATGATGGTTGATCTGGAGTTGAACAAGGCGGCCCTCCCTCAATTTTTTACTCAAATGCATTACAAGCAGCGATATGAGCTCTTCGAGAACCTCTTCTGGATGCCCGTCAATCTCAGCCTCCAGGCAGAGGGGAAGATCTCTCTGATCATTCATCTTCAGTTCTCCTTAAAGGCATTGTCTGTATTGCAGGATTACAGGATCAACAAGCCCTTCAAGAAGAAGGTATTTGATAGGGTGGCTATCAAGGTGTTACCGGAGGCCGATAAGAGGGATTCCCTCTACTGGGCCAAGAATCAGCTTATCCCCCCTACCACAGAGGATATCAGGGCGTATGAAAAGGGTGATAGCCTGAAGGTTGCCTATCAACGAAAAAGGAATAGAATCAAGCCAAGGAACTTACTCTTTGGCAAACACCTCCGGTTTGGCGAGGAAAAGGGTCTGAGACTGCCTGGGGTCTTGGGGGTCTACCGTTTCAATCGGGTGGAGGGGCATGCTCTGCACTTTGGGGCCAAAACCTGGGGCCTCCTGCCTAATCTGCGGTTTCTTAATCTCCATTTGGGATATGGCTTCGCCGATAAGAGGTTCAAATATGCCGCCGACCTGGGCTACCATATCCTCAACCACCCCAATTCTGATCTGATGGTTGATTTCTCTCGCCGGCTTGGTTGGATTGATGAAGAGGGAAGAGGGGGAGGAAACCTGGGGATGACCCTGCTGAACCTCTTAGGCAAATATGACTACCGGGATTACTTTTACCGTCAAGGGTGGGGGGCTTCTCTGGTGGGCGATTTTCTTCCGCTGATTAGGGCCAGGGTAAGCTTTTCCCAAGGAGTATACTCAAATGCTCACAGAAACACCGACTGGAGCTTGCTGAGGAGAAGCTGGAGATACAGGGGGAATCCGCCAATCAATGAGGGGAAGGACAACTCCATTTACTTAGGGTTGAGCTTCGATCCCCGGAAATTTATCGATAACGCGGGAAGGTTGGAAAGGATAGGGAAAACGGGCTATCAATTCATTGATTTGGGGATGAGCCATTCTGACAAGGCGCTTCTCTCCAGTGACTTTAGCTACACCAAGCTGTGGGCCTATATTCGCGGCAACTTTGGCTTACACAGGTTAGGTATGTTTTCCTATCGCCTTCATCTGGGGACCGCTTATGGCTGGGTGCCCACCCAGAGGGTTTTCCGACTACCGGCGAATTTGCCCTACTTGACCTCTCCCTGGAGATTTCGCACCCTGGAGATCGGGGAGTTCGTCGGTGACCGTTACGGCTCGCTTTTTGTGGAGCAGGATTTTGGTAATCAACTGTTTAGATGGTTGAAGTTCCCCCTTTTGAGAGATTCCCAATGGGGGCTGATTCTCTTCGGCTCAGCCGGCTGGACAGATATAGGGGCCAAATCAAGATCAATTCAGGTGGTGGAAGCAAACCCAACCGGAAAGCCATTCTATGAGTTGGGCTTTGGCGTTGACCACATCCTCACCCTCTTGAGGATCGACCTGGCCTGGAGATTGAACCACTTCAAAGAGGGCAGAATTTTCGCTATAGGCTTCTCCATCCCCTTTTAGAGAACTTAGCTCCCTTACGATCGCTAACTTCTCCAGAGGGCCTCACCGGCCCTATGGCGCTCCGCAATCCTACGCCAGCTCGGATTGCTTCGCTGTCACCCTTGAAGGGGGTATACCCCCTTCAAACAACCCCCACATTTCGAAATTTCTTAGAAATTCCGAAATGTCCCATTAGCAGGAAAGGAAAAGCTCACAGTATGCGGTGACCTTGTTCGCCTCCCAGTCAAAAGAGTGAATCAATCTGCTTGACATGCGGAGAAGGGGAGGGTATTATATTGGTGATTGCGTTATTAGAACCTGCGCTCTGTATCCTGGAACAGTACAGCACGCGGTGAAGGAGACCATCCGAAAAGTGAGCATCCCCAAACACGCGACCTGCCATACTTTTCGGCATTCCTGCGCGACGCATCTACTGGTAGAAGGTTATGACATTCGCACAGTGCAAGAACTTCTCGGTCACAAAGAAGTGAGAACAACGATGATCTATACCTATGTTTTGAACCGCGGAGGGAAGGGGGTATGCAACTCAGTTGACTCCCTGTTATCCAGTCGAGAGCGGGGATGTTATACGGAAACCATATAAGACCCGTAAATAAATCCATACCTAATTATACCGTTCTGAAACGCAAGGACTTCCGATGCACTTTCCAGAAATGACGCGGGTTCTTATACTGCAAAATCGCCAGATATAAGGTTCATTTATGGAAACCATATAAGCCGTAGTTATACGCTAAAATACGAAAAGGAAATAAATGAAAAAGGTCATATTATTTATTCCACTAATAATTCTGCTATTCGTCTCATGTAAAAATGAAAGATCACAGCCAATTACTCTTGAACAGCTAAATCCGCATATCGTGACTAAATTGAATCATTTTTATATCGATAAATTAAAACAACACAAATTTTTATTACTTGGTGAAGGTCGGCAACATAACGATCATGTGATGAATAATGCAGTAATTGAATTACTCAATTATTGGATGGATCAAATAGAACAAAATGAAGAAGTTCCCTTAAAAATCGTTTTAATATTAGAATATTCTCAGTCTTTTGGGAATCAATTACATCATTTTTTTAAAGATGGTGATGTTTCACATTTTGGAGTTGAGATTCAAGGTAGAACTCTCAATACACTTGAATTCTTTTATGATTTGAAAGACATCTTTGCAAGAGCTACGGCATTAAAATCAAAATATGATATTGATTTTAATATCTTTTGTCCAGAACAAGATATATCACCTGATGCTTCTCGTGAAGAGCATCATAGAATATTCATGACTGAACGAGACAATAAAACAACTCAAAATATCCTTGAATATGTCAAACAAAAACCTGATTACAAGTTTATTGCATTTTATGGTGCTAGCCATATTGCCAGCAAAAAAAATTCTAAAATCCCAATAACACCGAGGGGAACACAAATAAAAAATCAGGGTATCGAAACATATTCAATAGCTCTTGTTGGTTTTAAAATATCACCTTGTCCTTTACCATTTCAAGCAATTAATTCTAACTTTGCATTAACAGCAACATCTTTAAAAACAATCTTATCAAAATATAATTATCAAACAGATGCAGAAGCTTTCTATAAAGAGCCATATATTCATACGATGAAATTAAAAGATATTCCTTCAGTGAAAGTTATTGAAAAAGCATTAGAATATTCTGCAAAATATCCCAAGTTTATTCCTTCTTTAGTATCGTTATGGCATCGATATACTGGTTCACTTATTTTAGAGAAAGAAGACAAGTTATCATATGTAAAGAGTCATTTAAAAGATGTAAATACTATCGAATCCATAGAAAATTTAAGCATATTTGAAAACATGTTGAAAGAATTTGAAATAAAAAAGATGCCTCGTCCAGAAATCGATAGGAACATGTTTGATATAACTTGCTTTCAGAATGTTTTAAGTCAAAAACCATTTCCTGTTCCACAAGATAAATCAGCAAATGAGTTATGGATGGATATTATTAAAAAATATGAAGATGAAATAAAAATAAGTTTGTATACATCGATTTTATTTTATGGAACCGAAAAAGAAAAAAATAATGCAATCCAAAAACTGAAAGAAATAACAAACCAAGATTTTAAATCCGCAAAACAATGGTTAAATTTTTCTCGCCAAATGTGGTTACAAATATAATGGAGTTAATCAATGCTTTGTCCTAAATGTGGTTATGATAATCCTGATAATGCAAGTCAATGTTCAAAGTGTAATTACAAATTTAGATTTGGACATGCTTACAAAGATCCGCAAAATATGACATTTATTTCATCAAGTAATTCTAAAAAGCCAAAAATTGTAAGATATGTATTTTTCTCAATGTTCCTATTAATACTTATTCTAATTGTGGTATCATGGCTTAAGTCTATTTAAAACAACGTATAACAAATTGCTGCACCTGACTGGCTGGCGGTGCGGTGATTTCCGAACGCTCAGAGCAGCTATTCAAGTTTTGATTATTTGCTAACGTTCATATTGCTTAAGCCAGCCAGCAGGTGAGCATGTCGTTAGACGCATTCTAATAGATAATCAGTAGTTTTTAATTGGAGGTAATAATGTCAAAATTCTTTATTGCTCTGTTTATAAAAACTTGTCTTATACTAATCTCATTTCCTGGTTTCTCCCAAGACTATCCAGATTTAAACTTATACCAACATTATAGTGGATACTGGAATGTAGATACAATCATTGCAGTAAAAGGCAATATTGACTATAGACACAAGGAAGAATATGACCAATATTTTGAAAGGCTTTCGAGAAATGAGGAATTTATTGTAAAATCTGTAATGGAATTGGATTCAACAGATTTAAAAAAACATTTGTTCTTTTTTGGCACTTTTGATTCATATTCTAATTTAGAGGTTTATACACCTCCTTCCTTTTCAATTTTAGAAAATGGATTTAAATTAGGTCCATATTTATTCATCGATTCTTTAGATGTTATCTTTCTTTTTTCAAATGATAGTACTCGTCTATTTCACATAGGTAACTCAATGGAGGGTGTTAAATCTATATGGACAACCTTTCATGGTATGGAACAATATATGGTAATGCAGAATCATACAATAACGCACCACGGATTTCTAAATAATGGAAAATTTGATGCATCATTGCATGTAGACATGATAGAAGAGAGAAATAAAGTTTTAGAAAAATACGAAACTGAACATTATATTTTTTATTGTCCAAAAAACTTTTTCTCTAATAGAGAGAGAGACTCTTTATTTCAAGCTGAAGACGTGAAGTTTGAGAGAATTTTAAAAGTGTTAGAATTAGAATATCTTGGGCGAAAGATTGAATGCTACATCTATGAAGACAAATACCAAAAACTCCGATTATCATTTACACCAGGTTATGGCAATACCTTCATAAAAGCATGGCAAAATCATTCCATTGGTTTTGGCGCTGTTGAACATGAGAGCATTCATATTCTTTTTGACAACCAAACGAAAAATCAAAACACTTTCTTAAGTGAAGGTGCTATGGGTTACTATTACTCCACCTTGGATAGTACTGAATGGAAAAAGAACAGATTAGCCATAAGCTTACATCACGATTTGCCTATTAAAGAACTGCTAACCGATTATAGCGGTCTTTTTTGGAGAAGGTCTAATAAAGCCTATCCTGCTTCAGCTCATTTCGTTAAGTTTCTGATAGATACCTATGGTTTGGAGCGTTTTAAGCGACTTTGTTCTAAAGGCGTAGAAGAAGGATTTAAAATGGCTTATGATAAATCCATAGACCAGATTATTGATGAATGGAAAAAATATGTTGAATTGACCAAAGTAGATTTGGGACCTGAAATAAAAATTACCTTTCGAGTTATTTCAAAAGTATATCCTGACAGTTCAATTTACATCACCGGTGATCATGAGAAATTAGGTAATTGGGATCCCGGTCTTGTTTCATTGACTAGACAAAAAGACGGTAGTTGGAGTAAAACTTTTTCATTTTATGATGGAATGATCCTAAATTATAAAATTACCCGTGGCTCATGGGATAAAGAAGCAGTAAGTGCTGATGGGAAAGTACCACCAAATTCTGTTTTTGAAGTTAAAGGAGATTCAACGATTAATATTGTAGTTGAAAATTGGACAGATAACTTTCGAGAAATAATACCAACGTAATGCGTCTAACACATCGCTCAACTCGACCGAAAACGCGGGGCATGAATTTGGTTAAGTCACGTTTTTTTAAGCGTTTTCGGTGGGTTAGCTCCAGCGTTAGGCAGATTGCATCTTTTGGGTTGGCAAATTGTACAAAGCCGATTACAGTTTAGATCGTAACCCGCTTACCAGCATAACAGAACACATTCACCAATGCGACTCCCGAACAAAGAAAAGGCTTATATTCCGCCGAACAAACTCACTGGCTATTTGCTCTCAGAAACCCATGCTGTGGGGAAGTCCAAAGCCAAGTTTTTCCGTCCCCTCGGCTTTGATGAAACTACCGTTGAGCAGTTGGAACAGGGACTACTGGCAATTGCACAAACAAACGAGGTAAGAGAAAGCGTAGCCCTTCCCCACGGCACGAAGTATGTAATTGATGGCCTTTTGAAAACGCCAAAGGGAACTGTTGTCCGCAACCCACAATATGGATTTTGGAAGCCGAAGATGAGAATCCTCGATTCATAACGGCCTATCCGATCAAATGAGCAAAGAAGTGGTAGGAATGATGATCAGGGAATTGGATGCCGTGGTTCAGAAGATTATGGCCTTAAACGTGGCGATGTTGGTGCAATGGTTCATTGCTACAGGGATGGGAAAGCATTCGAAGTAGAATTTGTGACAGGGGAAGGGGAGACAGTGGCTGTTGTAACATTGTCCATAGAGGACATTCGTCCAATGCGCCGTGAGGAAATCCTTCATGTTTGTGCACTTGTGTCTGCATAATTTTTATAAGATGCCACTGCCCAACCCCTCTCCTCAGCCGACACGCCTGTCGGCGGGCGGCTGAGCTCGATGGCGTTATAGCGCAGCCAATCGGCGAAGTCTGTCAATGGTCCAAACAGCAGGTTGATGAACGGTTCGTGGCTTTTTTCGTTATGCTCGGGATGAGCGAATCGAATCTGCACAATCCTGATGTTGCTTGGATAAGTCGATGGAGTCAGGCTGAAAAATAGAAGTCAAGGACATAGAGGAGGGCAAGCCGAAAGCGTTTGACAGTTTCTGCACCACCGTCCCCCATTTCCTGTTATCCAGTCGAGAGCGGGGGTGTTATACGGAAACCATATAAGACCCGTAGATAAATCCATATCTAATTATGCCGTTCTGAAACGCAA